>NZ_FXBS01000006.1:1800000-2050969 GCF_900178005.1 Tuberibacillus sp. Marseille-P3662
ATCAAGAGCAGCTTACCGATCTTGAGATTTTGTGTAAACAAAAAGACATCGATATTAAGTTGCTTAAAAAGTTAGTTGGTATAGAGAAAGACTATGCAGGTTATAAAGTCAAACGCGGGTTAAATGAAGAATTAGAAAAAGCTCTCACCCAAGATTACTTACACGTATAGTGAAGGGTTTGTGAATTATGTTATTAAAACAAATGACGTTAGAAAACTTTGGAGCCTATCGTGGAACAAAAAAGATTGATTTAAAAATTAATTCCTCTCAACGAAATACCATACTTATAGGGGGTGAGAACGGTTCAGGAAAAACAACACTCTTAAATGGCATCAAAATTGGTTTATTTGGTTCGTATGCTTATGGTTTTAAAACTGAAAGTAGCCTTTATTTAAATAAGATTGAAAGCTTCCTTAATACACAGGCCATAAAAAACGAAGAAAACCATTTTAGAGTAGTGTTGGAATTTAGTGAGGTAGAAAATTATAAGAAGACGGAGTATATTTTCTACAGATCATGGTATTTAAAAAATAGCAAAATAAAAGAAGAACTTGATATATATAAGGATAACCGTTTCCTTAATCAATCAGAAAAAGAAATCTATCAATCAAAATTACGGGAGTCCATGCCTCCACAGCTTTTTGACCTTTGTCTTTTTGATGGTGAGGAAATTTCAAGAATTATAAGTGATAATTTATTATCAACTTACCTAAAAAAACTTTCAAAGGTGATTTTTAACCTTAATCTATTTGAAAGTCTTGAAAATGACCTAGAGAGTTTGATTAAGAATAAACGAAAAGACGGGGCCTTATCTGAGCAAAACAAGCAAATTGTTGAATTGAAATATCTAATTGATAATCATCAAAACGAGATTCATGATCTTGAAAACAGTCTTAGCGAACAACAGAGCGAACTTAGTCATTGTCAAGATAAATTACAAGAACTACAAAAAGATTTTGAAATGCATGGTGGCCTATATAAAGAGCAGCGTGACCAACTTGTTGAGGAAGTTAACAAGATCGAAAATGAACGAAAAGCGGTAAATACCGAGGTAAAAGAATATGTTGCCACAGTCTTTCCATTTTATATGAATAAAGACTTGTTAGATAGTACAGTACAACAAATGGAAGCGGAAAATACCCAACAAATTTTTGACCAGATGTCTAACCATTTAAATGAAGAGAAGTTGAATAAAGTTCTCAATGAATTGCCTGTTTCTAGCAACGAAGGTCTTGCTCTACAGTTAAAAGACACCCTGCTTAAACATATTAGACCCGAACTTGAACAGTCCTTACATCATGCTTCTTTTGCTCAAAGAAGTCAGGTGAGTCAAATGGTTGAATCAGTTAACAGACAAGAAGCTTCTCATTATGCCGATCTCTTAAAACAAAATCAGAAACAACTAAAAAGAGCTCAGGAGATTAGAAAGAAGATTAATATCCATGATAAAACCAATGATTTTACACAGATGATTCAACAGATAGAGCAGCTTAAGATGCAAATCTCAACTTTAGAACAAAAGATTGATGATACACAGAACCGCATTTATGAACAATCAGCTGACAAAGACCTGGTAGAACAACAACTAGAAGAAAAACAAAAAGAAAGACATCAATCCCATAAACAACTAAACGCCTTTGCATTATCACAAGATATTGTTGAACTTAGTCAGGAATTCCGTAAAGTTCAGCAACAGAAGAAACTGCAAGAAGTTGAATCTGAAGCTATTCGCATGCTTAAACAGTTGATGCGAAAAAGTAATTACATTACATCTATAAAAATTGAACCTGTGGATTTTGACATAACACTATATGATATAAATCAAGAATTAATAAAAATGGGTAACCTTTCGGCTGGTGAAAAAGAGATTTTATTACTTTCTTTGATTTGGGCAATGTTCAAATCTTCTGGACGTCGCGTCCCATTTATTTTCGACACATTGCTAGGACGCTTAGATCAAACACATAAATCAAGCGTGTTATCCGAATTAATCCCGTCTTGCGGTGAACAGGTACTTATTCTTTCAACTGATACTGAAATTGATCAAGAACATTATAAGACTTTGAAGCCCTATCTAGCCCATGAATATACTCTTAATTTTGATTCTGTTAGTCAAGAAGTCAATATTGAATCTGAATATTTTATGGAAAAAAGTGGGGTGAGTATGTGAACTTCCGTCTAAAAACATCCAAACATACAGGCGAAAGACTGAAAACATTGCATTCATCGACCAACCTGACGCCAAATATTTTGGCCCGTTTGGCAGTCTCCTTTTCATTACGTCTGGAAAATGTACCAGAAGATGAATCAGAGTCTTCAGGACTAGAATTTAATCGAAATACACTTACTGGTGAGCACGATTACCTATATAAAGCTTTGATCACTCAGCACGCTAACCGTGAAGTCACAGATGAAGAATATTTTCCTTCTTTTTTTAAAGCACATCTTGAAAGAGGTATTACTATTTTAGATAATGAGTATCGGCATGCGGGCAATGCAGACCGATTCTTTCAAAACTTATTAAACTCATAAAAAAGGAGTATGGTGATGGTTTTATACCTTGATAACAGTGCAACAACTCAAGTACTGCCAGAAGTGAAAGATGCCATGCTCCCTTACCTTTTTGAGGAGTTTGGTAATCCATCGAGTAAATTCTATTCTTTAGCTGAAAACGCTAAAAATGTCGTCAAGGAATCCAGAGATGCCGTAGCTCAACTGTTAGGTTGCACCTCTAAGGAAGTCATTTTCACAAGTGGTGCAACCGAAAGCAATAATATGATCATCAAAGGCGTTGCCGATTACTATAGTGAAGAACGTGGTAACCATATCGTTACGACAAAGACGGAACACCCTGCTGTACTAGAGACATGTAAGTATTTAGAGAATAAGGGATTTAGAGTAACTTATTTAGATGTTGACCAATATGGACGTATAAATATAAAGGATATTGAAGACATCATAAAAAATGATCCACCTTTATTAATTTCAATTATTTGGGGTAACAATGAAGTTGGTTCTTTAAATCCAATTACAGAAATCGCGACACTTTGTGAAGAGAATGATATCTTCTTTCATACCGACGCTACACAAGTTATAGGAAAAGTTGATTTTAATCTTGATGATTTAAGGGGGGTCCGTTTTTTATCGTGTTCATCTCATAAGGTACATGGTCCAAAAGGCATCGGGACAGCTGTAATCCGGCGTGATGAGCTAGATATCCCAACGAAAATTACCCCGCTTCTCCACGGTGGTTCCCAGGAGGATGGATACCGCAGTGGAACACTTGCTGTTCATAACATTGTTGGCTTCGGTAAAGCAGCTAAACTTACCAATGATAATTTACCAAATAATATAGAAAGACTTGGTGAACTTGAAAATGAATTAACCAACATTCTTAATAAAAAGTTCGGCCACAACATCGTTTTTAATCATGACTACAAGGATAAAATACCCGGAATTTTAAGTGTCAACTTTAAAGGAGTTAATAACGAACTCCTTATGAAAAACTTAGCCCCGTATGTTGCAGTCTCAACAGGTTCTGCCTGTAGTTCCGGAAAACCTAGTCACGTTCTAGAAGCTATGGGCTACAGTATAGATGAAATTAGATCAACTATAAGACTCTCTTTATCCCCAACAACTACAAAAGAAGAATTAAAAGTGTTTAACCAATTATAGGACAGCCCAGTACCAAAAGGTACTGGGCTTTTAAAATGATAACATATCAGCAATTTGATCAATTTCTCGTTCTTGGTCAGGCTTATGATTTTGCATTTCCATAATAAAATCAAAGTAATTTTGGGCAGAGAACTTCTTATGTTCCATAATTTTATCATAGACAATTTGTAAACCACCCGCCGCATATTCTTCAAAGATACCTATCTTTTGATCAAAAGTTTCATCATCACCCATTAATATACTTGGATTTTGAGTATCTCCAAGAGCGATAGCGTTTATTACCGTTTCATCTGTGTCAAGATTAAATACACTCCATGCTATGCCTTCCAAAGATTCTTCAAAGGAAATTCTGGTATTATTTAAATATCCAATAATTCCTGCCAACATAAAAATATCTTTGTAAGAGTTAAATATACCAAATTCGTTCTTATCTGTAAGGGCTTTATATGTTTCTTCCTGATTTTTGGGTCTTCTAATTCTTCGGCGTGCCAAGTTATTTAACCTCCTTTACTTCAGTAAATTCATAAGGGCGTTCTTTATTATAACGTGGATCATTATAAGCCAATTGATATTCTTTACCGATAAGGTCACCCATTTGGTCGGCAACTTCTCGTTGCCACTGAGAAGTTGAAACAATGACAATGACTTGATCAGCTAGATGATAAATACCTTTGGCAACACGTTCCTGATGGTCTGAATCTAAAGCACCAAACGGCGAATCCATAACAAGTGGATATATACCACCCTCATCAAATGCTGATTTATTTTCCTTATTGTAAGTTTCACGAGCTATATCAACAATAGCTCCAATAAATGATAAACTTGTAATTTGACGCTCGCCCTGTGACATGGCTACGGAATTGTCGTTTTCATTAACAACATTCAGCTCATACGTATCAGATAACTTAACCTGATAATCCTTTCTTAAGAATTGTGAATATACCTTCGCTATACGTTCCTGCAATTGCTCTTTCACATTGCTTTCGCGTATACTAAGAATATCTTTCATTGCACTCATAACATCTTCGCAAGTTTTCATCCGAACCTGAGCAACTTTCGACTTACTAGCAATGGCATTAAGCTTCTTTTGTTCTTGTCTATTTTCAAGTATCTTGTTTTCAATTTCTGTGACCTTTCCTTCAATTGCACCTATTTTACGATCTATGTCTCGCTTTTGGTCACGTAAATTTTTCCTTTTGTTTTCAAGGTCAACAATTTCTTCAGAATTCTTGTCAGTTAATTGGGCACTAATCTCTTCAATTTCATCGTTTAATTTCTTAAGCTCATTTTGCTTTTGAAGTTCCGTTTGTTTTAGATTTTGCAGTTCTTTAAATAAATTTCGACGACGTTCATGTATCACCGTGGAATACTGTTTAAATTCATCAATGCTATTCTCCACTTGGTTAGTGGTTGTTAGCGACTTAAGTTTCTTTAGATGCTCAATATGCGATGAACCCTCTTCAAGTGTGTCACCACAAATACATTGATTATTTTCTATTAGTTTGTCAATAAAGTTTGCCTTAATTCCACTTACTCTATTGTTATTATCCGAATTATTTAAGGCTGAATGAGCAGATTCTAGAAGCGGTACAGTAAAGGCAAGATGACCTAACTTACTTATCTGGTTATTTAAATCTTTTTTAATCTGTTGAAGTTCTCCGGATATATTATCTTTTTCATCTCTTTTTTGTTCTCTTTGTTCTTGAAGATGTTTCGCTTCCTCAATTTGAGTTAGGCGCTCTTCGACTTTCCTTATTTGTTGATCAATCGTTTCGAGATTCTTTTCTTGCCAGCTTTTCTTTTTATGTTCTTCTTGTTTTTCATTTTCTAATTTTTCATGCTCTGCCATAATTTGTTTGGTTTCCGGATCACCATATTCTTGCATCTCACTTCTAAATCTTTTTCGGGCTTCATCAGTGTGAGTTATTGAACGCTCTAAAATTTCTAATCCCATCATATTTTTAATGGCTTTTTTTATATCTTCAGACCCGTCATCTTTTGATAAATTATCAATCCGTTCCCCGTCAAAAAAGAAGTAAGAACGTAAATCTTTAGGCAAAATTTGATTTATTTCAAATGAAGGATTTTCTATGGTTTCAGATTGCCCTTCTTCTGTTTGATACTCTAAAGAAACATTTGGTTCGTAATAATGGACATTACTTTCTTCATCGATTTTTTTAACAACTATACACCGTTTTAAAGTATATTTTTTATTATTATTCTGGAATTTCAATGTTACAGATGCTTCAATTTCTTCACCAGGGTCTTTTGCCTCGATCGAATGATCATTACAAATTTTCTCTGAGTTAGGTAAATTAAGGTCACCGTATAAACACCAAAGAAAAGCGTGCAACAGTGCCGTTTTACCCGAACCATTTTCTCCGTGTATAACAGTTACATTGCGTGTTGTCGATTGAGAGAAATTGATCGTTTGTTTTTGATAATATTGGCGGAAATTTTGCAATGTTATAGATTCAAGTAGCATTATTCACCCACCCTCTCTTTTACAATATCAACAATCTGACTTATAATATTTGTCCCCTGTAAGGTTTCGCGGTGAAGTAAAGATTTTTCTGCTTCGAGAACCTCTCTTAAAATTTGCGTATTCTCTTTGGGCATCTCTTTTAAGATCGCATGAACTTCTTCCTTTTCATCACTCATGCTTCATTCCTCCTAAAAGTCAAGTAAATTATAGGCTTCTTTTATCTCATCTAATTCTTTATGGGCTAATGGACCATTGATAGCCAGATTGGCAAACTCCGTAAACCGTGTAAGTTCTCTTTTTACCAAGTTACGTTCAATATTAAAGACGGTCGGTTCTAAATCATTTATCTCTTTTAAGTGTCTCGGCAAAACAATAAAATCATGAATATAGGAGAATTCTTTACTTTTATGTTTTCTTAACACACGACCACGACGCTGAATGAATTCACGTGGATTAGTACTACTCGAAATAATATAAGCATTCTGTGTAGCTGGGACGTCCACACCTTCATCTAAGCATTTGATTGCCACCAATGCTTGCAGATCACCATCAGCGAATCTTTCTAAGAGCTTCTTCCGATCTTCATTGTTTTCATTGGCTGTAAAACTATGAACCTTCATATCTAAATCATATCCAAGTAATTTAATCACTCGTTCAATTTGCTTATCACCGTCAACTCTACTGTCACCACAATAAACAATATTATATTTAGATTGTGTTTGATTTTTCATTAACTCATTGAGTTTTACAATCTTATTCCTAGCACCGCTGAGAATCCTTGCTCGCTTGATTAACAATTGTTCTTTTGTCTTTGATTCCTCATCCGATAATTTACCGTTATCACTTACCATAAACTTAACAAGTTTTCTTGTTATAGAGTAGTATTCCTCGCTTTCATCTTCATCGAGATAAACAATATGGGGATAGTAAAAGTACTCCGTGAGAAAACGTCCAATTGCTTTTTTAAGACCAAATTCATAGACGACTTCTCCTCCAAAGTAACCAATTAACTCTTGGGTTCCTTGGTCATCATACCAACGATTCGGCGTCGCGGACAATGCTAAACGATAGGGAATGGCGTCCAATAATTTCTCACGTCTTTTTTTCGCTCCTAAATGGTGGGCCTCATCAGCCACAAACACAACATCCTGATTTAATTTTTTTAACACGTATTGCATTCGTTGAAGAGAAAACGTGTCATTGGTTGTAATTACACAAAAATGGTCTGTGATTCCCGCGTTAAACGATGAAATATGATTTCCAAGTTCCTCATCCCAACTTTCCCCTCCATAAGCAACAATAGGTGACATATTAAATTCTTTAATTTCATCGACCCATTGATTAACTAGGTGGGTATATGGACAAACAATGATAACACCCAATCTTTTGGTATACTCATATAATTTTGATATAGCTGTAAGTGCTGTGATTGTTTTCCCTGTTCCTGTAGCCATTTCTAACATACCTTGGCATTTATTACGAAACCAGCTACGGATAGCCTCCTGTTGATATTCCCGAACATTGATATATTCAGGAATATGTGGATAATGTTCTCGCCCATAATCCTCTTTTTTTTCATTAACTTCTTGTTTATCTGTAGATGGATTGTTGGATTTATAAGAGTTTTTCTTATATGTTAATAACTTTTCCTCTACTGCAGTGGGAAAGTCAATCACATCTAGAAACCCGTTAGCGTCTTCCCACAAGTTATTAAATGCTTCCTCTTTTCCAGCTACTCTTTGTTCATCTCTAGGATCCCATGAGCAGAACACATCAATTGATTCAAAGTTATTGACAAAACCGCCTTCAGTTTCATTTGAAGATCCAGAAAAGGCTATTTTATTCCCTTCATAATCTTCCATTATACCCAATTTCTCATGGTAAAGACCTAAGGCAGTTCGATCTTTTAACACCGCAATTTTAATATCAAGTTGACTGTTACTGACAAGCCATGCTAAATAGTTAAGCCGCTCTTGATCCACCAAATTTGAGGGCTCATCTAACTGTTTCAAAAGTGACTGTTCAATAACCTCCTCTCTGAATTTATAACCTAATTCAATGGCTTCAATGTCATCCTTATCTAGATAAGGGGATGCAATTAACTGCATTTGACCGCCGCGATCAATTAACTCGGAAAGTCCTTTAGCAGCAAGAGTTAAAGAACTGCTTGTAAAATATCCTACTGCGCGTCTATATGTTATCGTTTTGGAAAGAACAGGAATATAAAAATCATTAATCATACTTCCCGTCTCTCCGCTTGTACGATAATGATACGATAATTCAAGATTACGGAATGACATAATTGACCCCTTCTTATAACCCTAAAAGTTCCTTGATTTTGTCAGTATCTTCATTAATCGTGTTTTTATTTCCTAGATTATCAACTAGAAAAAGCAAATAATTATCCAAGTCATCTATTGTACTTAATTCTTTTATCATTAAATCAATGCCATATACTAAGCATTTACGTATGGTCTTATTAAATTCAGAGTTATCATCGAAATTTTTGTTCAACTTTTGAATCAAACAGTGTTTAATTATTACCAAATGGTTATCTGGGCATAAGGTCGGAAGTGGAATTTCACGTCCATTACTGTTATCTTCAGCTTCAGGTGGCTCACTGTCAAAATGGAACACCCCTTTGGATAATGCAATACGTAACACAGTTGGACGATGTTCGATCCCCATATGACCCATTAGCACATTTACTTGGTCATCCGATGAAGCCGGAATTTTTATACTCGTTGCCAATTTATCGTCGTCCTTCCTTATTAAATTTGAAATAACCTTCTTGAATGGCTGTGCATTTCGTCCCCTCATCATATTCCAAACGGTATGAGCTTTGAACATGTTCCATCATTGATTTGTTAAACTCTTCATTGACTTCCGTATCTGTTGATAAAATAATCACTTGATCACTTAACTGTGGAAAGAAATGTTCAACGAGATTTTTTCTATGAATACTATCCAACCGCCCGAGAGGCGTATCAATAATATACGGAAGGTCAATTGCCGCATTCTTTGTCAACGCCCATATAAGTGATAGGGCAATTATTTGTTTTTCCCCCGCTGATCGATTCTGCAGTTGGACCAATGTTCCATTATGATTGTAAATGTTAATTGAATAGGTTTGTATATCAAATTCAATTTTTGAAAAGTCATCTGTCTTTCTTAACAATTTGTGAATAATCTTTTCAAAGTCCTCTTTTATACAGCGGGCTTTAAACGTTGTTACCTGATCAACAAACTTATTTCCGGCATCCCAAACTTTTTTGACGAGGTCCAATTGAGTATCTAAGTCACTATTATTATTCAGTTGTTTACGCTTCTCGTTGTATTGATGATTCAAACGCTCTAATTCGGATTTTTCCTTATTAAGTTTGGAATGCGAAGACCGGATCCAAAGTGAATATTCCCCCATCGTTTTTGTAATTTGTTCAATTTGATTGTCCTCTTCTCTGTAGTCTTCGGCCTCCGGAGCATGATCTAATTCTGTATTTAGCTTTTCTATTTCCTGTTCATAATTTTGCTTCTCCTCAATTAGGCCATGCACATTAAGGTTATTTGAGTTTACCGATTCAATCGTTTTTTTATCTTTCTCATTTAAATCATGTAATAACTCTACAGGTGCCGGTTCTTCGTAGTTTTGAATATTATTTAGGTCTGCCCAAACTTTTTTACCATGTTGATATAAGAGATCTTTTTGTTTGTTATTCAATCCAATTTTGTCCATTTCACCAAACATATTTTCCATAAATTCATCAAACTGTTGAAAATTTAACGTCATACGTTGTTTTTTCATTTTGTATTCAAACTCTTGTTTTATTCTTTTCTGAACCTCCTCAATGATTGGCATAATAATTAAGATAGGCAGCGATTCTTTAGCATAAGATTCAAGTTTTTTATCAGCTTGCTTAAGTTTTTCTTCAAACCTAGTAATCTTTTTACTAATTGAACTTTTTGTGTTATAGTAATTATCTATTTTCTTCTGCTTGACTTTCTTAAGTCTTTCCTGCTCTTCAACTCCGGCTTTATATTTATTTTGTAAAGTGCTTATTTTTTTCTTTATCTGTTGAATGTCATCTTCTAATTCCTCTTTCTGTTTTGCTATTTTCTGAATTTCCTCTGAAGATACTTGTCGATTATACTCCCTTTCCAAGTGCATTTTTGCCTCGTTAATATCTTTAACCGATTTCTTATAAAACTCTAAAGCTATAATTTTTTGAATGGATTTCTTTAAAGTATTATCTTCTTGTTTATCGACCATTTCCTGAATTTTTTCACCATCAAATAAGAAAAAAGACGATACATCATAAGGAATATTTTTATTAACAAAGTCTTGTATATCGGATTCAGTTAGACGCACATGTTTATTTGAACCACTCATACTTCTTTCCATCATAGAGAAATTTTGATTGGAATCATAATAAAGTGTTGCAGAAATTGTATAGAAAACCCCGTTAGTTTCAATTGTTAAGCTTAACGTTGCCGTGTTGCCATTGTTATGATAATGATAATTATTTAAAGTCCCATTCATACTTTTTTTAAATTCACTTTCAGTTAAATTTCCCTTACCATACAAAATAATTTGGACAGCGGTTAAAATACTTGTTTTACCCGTACCATTAAGCCCTCCAACCAAAACAATACTGGAATCCGCCTCACTTTCCTTTCCAAAATAAACCGTTTGTTGTCCGGAAAATACACGGAAATTTTCTAACGCAAGCTTTACGAAACGCATTAGACCTCACCTTTTTCTGCCCAAAATCGAATATCGTTCAAAATTTCTTGAATAACTGCTTTTTGCTTTGATTGATTAGTATAGTAATAATCGGCTTCTGATAAGAATATATTTTTTAAGATTTGCGGATTAATGCCTGCTTCTTTACAAACTTTTTGCAAGATGATTTCTTCATCCAGTGTCATTCGCATAAAAAAACTCCCTCATTAGGCTTTGCTTTACAAATTTTATATAAAGTCCGTCTATTTTATACTACCATAGACTCATTTTAGCTCAAATTGATAATTGTAATTAAAAATTTATTTCACTAACTTAATAGTAACAAAAAAGCTGACCTTAAATGTGGCCAGCTGATTTGGATTCACCATATTTTAATTCCACCTGAAATGGTAAAACAAAATTGTTACCAGAATACAGGTATCACTATATTTAAAATTAATTGTTTAGCAAGCTAGGCGCCGTCAATCGCTCTGATAAAGAAGCAATATTCACAATGATTGGTGTAGAATGTGAGAGCTCGCCATTTTCCTTCTTAACAGGACCATTCACAATACATTGTCCTTTTTTTAATCCTGATAACTCTGCTTCCCACTTCTTTTTTTCATTTTTATCATTTGAAATGCTGCTAGCTATACTCGATACTTCTTGTTCAGGAGGTGCAAAGTAAACCTTCTGTGAAGAATTCTGTAATCTAGCAAGCTCATCTAACTCTAACTGTGATTTAAGGAATTGAGTCGCATACCAACCTGACCAGCCAAATTTTCTCCCTTCAGTTAAAATCTTGGCAGACGGAGAATTCTCTGTATGGTCTAAGTTTTGAGCTTCATCCATAACAACATTTATAGGATTATTCTTATCGCCAAACCGGACCGAATAGTTCCATAGGTCCCAAAGAATAAATTCGGTAATCATCAGTTGAACATCTCGAGGATATCCCGTTAGTTGGATAATATATACATCTCCAACACTTTTAATAATTTCATCCCAATTAATTGTATTTTCATGATTAAACGGATTACGATCAATTAAAGGCCTAATCTGCGACAAGGTAGTCTTAGCATAACTTGAGTTATTTGCCTCAAGCTCATCTCTTAACTTTGTTAAGCTCATGGAATCACCATATTTCTCAAGGCCCGACAAAGTTGTCTCATAAATAGCATTTAATTGTTGGATCCCCAAACTCTTGTAGACAGCAGCAAAGACACTTTTGATACGTTCGGCCACATCAGTGTTTGACTCAGGAAGTGTTATACCTCCAATATCTCTATGATTCTTTTTAAATGGATTAATCGGGAATTGTTCATTAAATACTACTGTTTGTTTTAATTGGTGATCCAAGTAATCTGTAAATTCTTGCTCAAGTTGATTCGGTAAAAAACCTTCAGTATAATCAATCACAATACTCGGTAATTGCCGTTTAGAAAGCTCTAATAATAAACATTGCATAAAGTAGGTTTTACCTTGACCGGACTTACCAGAGATTAAAAGATGCCTATTTGCCAACCCTTTATTTCCATACTCCCAGTAAATATTTCTGTTAGAATTGGCCGCTTTTCCGATGAGGACCCTTTGATTTTCTAAATTTTCCTTACCAGCCACTTCTTTTTCTGTTTCGTGTTTTGCATCTTCTTCATTACTTATTGTATCATTTTTCAAGATTTTATCTTCATCAGAATTTAGCCTAGTCTTATAACTCTCTGAGTCACCAGTAGGCACAATTTCACTGTTATATTGATTTGCTAATAAAACTTCCTTTACAAAATCACTATCACGAACATGAATCCATTGTTTTAGCTCATCCACTGGTTTTATCAAACCATTATAACCATCCTGTTCAGATAAATCCATGACCGTAATGTCTTCATCGATTGTGACACTACGATAAATGGCATCTTTCCTAAATGAAAGAATTGCCCCTTTACCAATAATGGGTTCCAAATCAAATGAAACGTTATATTGATCTTTTAATAATCGCTCAGTTATCGTTTCTGATAGTTGATAGTCTTTGTTCTTCCATATATCATTTTGTTCAAGTTTTTGAGCATGAGAAATTAATAATTGTACAAAGAAATTGCGATAAAAATGGCTAGCAAATGGTGTATCACTATTTTTTAGTAAGGCATTTTTTAGTAATTGCTGGGTTTTAGACACCTGATCCTTTGCCTTGTTCAGGACATCACTGTAATTATTGCCGACTTTAACTTCTATGGGATAGAAATGGACCTTTATTTGATCATTAATAAGCTCTAATCCGATTAATAGCAAATCATCACTGTGGCTACCTCTAACTCCTAGATTCTTAGCTGTGAATATACCATCTGATTTATTTAAACTAACAGCACCAGCAACACGAAGAATTTCCTCCAATGAAATTGGAACCCATCTAATATTAGGATGATCAAAATAAGCCAAAGAGAACTTAATTGCTGAAATAATACTTAATTTTTCTCTGGAATAGTGTCCTTTACTTCCAATGATTCTGAGTAACCATTCCCCATTAAAAGTGTTAAAAGCTTTAACGGTGTTTTTAACATGTTCATCAGAGGGATCAACATCCTTTCTCTTCAAGAAGTCCTTAATAACGGAATAATACTGCTGAGACTTATCTGTTACAGTAATTGCATCGAATCTGCTCGATGAAGAATATTGGTCGCTGTAATGAATAATCACCAAATTTTTTCTGTACTTATTGAAAAATTCTAAGTCAATGTTCGGGTCAACAAAGGTTACCCAATAAGAAGAAGCAAAGATTCTATTAAGTGTATCTTCATCAGCAGTTGTTGTTCTTGCAAAAATTGCTTCATCCTTACGATAAGAATCATTTCCACCATTTCTTAAATTAGCGACTAATTCATTAGTAAAATAAGCAGTTTGAGTTAATAAATTATTTTCTTCAACTGCAAAGGCCTTTACGCCAAATCCACTGCGGTAGTTTTCCTGCCCTTTTACGGCAGGTACTGATGAATACAGACCTTCAATTGACATACCTGTAAACATA
This sequence comes from Tuberibacillus sp. Marseille-P3662, assembly GCF_900178005.1. NCBI lineage: Bacteria > Bacillati > Bacillota > Bacilli > Caryophanales > Sporolactobacillaceae > Tuberibacillus > Tuberibacillus sp. Marseille-P3662. Next base: position 1,813,900 of record NZ_FXBS01000006.1, read on the forward strand.
TCTGTCATCGGCTGAACTGCATAGTTCTCTCGCGCATGCATCTTATAAAAGGATATATGAGCGTATTTATATCCGTTTTCTGCATTTTGTTTATAGAAGAACAAATTCTCACGGATATAACGAAGTAAGTCCTGAGCATCATAATCCTTATCTTTAGTTTTTAAGCGAATACTAAAATATTCTTCAATAAGTGTTGGAGAGTCAGTTCTTGAAAAAAGATCAAATGAGCTATCTGTGATATCGTCATTATAGAGTGCAATTTCAATTGGGACCAAATTTTCAGGTCCATTTTTGTTTATTTGCGTTAACATCCACCTTATAATGCCTTTTAAAACTTCTTGATCATTTACAATATTTATCACATTAATCATTAGAGGTGCAGTTGCACCTTTTATGAATAAATAGTCAAAGTGATCTTTAAACTGTGTCATTTTATCCTCAACAATATTAGCCAAATATTGATTAGCGTCAGTTACTGAAATCTGTTTAACTGGCTTGAATTTAAGCCATTCTGGAGCAGCCGATTCTGAATCTGCTTTGTAAAGTTGATCATAGTCATTATATATATAAGGAACTAATGCATTTGGCTGTAATCGACTAAGCAAGCTATTGTCGACTTCTTCATTTGACAGCATTTCATTGGTTTTCATTTGAAAAGCGATTATAAGAGGATGAAAGGGCGTAAAATAGACTTCATTATTTGATAATATGGTTCCTAGTTTAAATAAGTCGCGGCCCTTTTTACCAGCAGCTATACCACTTTGAAAAGATTTAATTTCTTCTATAAATGCTTTGACAAAATCTTTAGCTCTCGCTTCTAATTCCTTGCTAAAATAACAGAGACTTGGAATTTGAACATGATTCCTATTTTTAAAATAGCTTACATATTTATAGTAGGCTGCTTCTAACCTACTACTTAAAGCGATTGGTTCATCCATTAGCTGATCAGATTCTAGTCTTGCACATTTAATATTTCTTTCTAACCATTCTAACTCCCATTCAAAATGTTGCCGATATTCGGGATGCAGGTAAAATTCTCTGTTTCCAAAAACCAAACGGTTATGCTTCCATTCAAAATCTTTTTCGCTTTCTCTTTTAAGTTTCCATATTCTTTGCCCAGTTATTGGTGTAGACTCTGGAATTTCATTTTTTAATAGTAATGGGATCGTTGTACTTGATGTTTGCATATTAATTAACAATTGCTCTTCTTCATTAAAAGCCTCAGGCTGTGGATTTAATGACACATTTTGATCATCTACTATCTTAATAGTGTCATTGTCTTTTTCAACATCGATCGTTGTTTGACTTGATCCACTACCAAAAACCAATTGTTCGCCACCGTATTGAAACTCAATTAATTCTTGATTAGGAGAGACAATATATTTTGTTTTACAAGCTTCAAGAGTGTCAGGTTGGATTGGGAGTACAACAATATTAAATTCTGCTCCCAAAGATGCTTTTTTATCATGTTTATAGTTAGCCTTAACAAATGTTGGTTTGTTTTTCTCCACTTTAATCTCAAAGTTAAGGTTTTTTTGGCCAACTTTGCATTCAAGATTACTTTTAAATTTACTCTTTACCGTCATAAACTTATTAGATAAACTTTTGATATTGCCACCTTGAATTAAAAAAGACGCTTGAATGTTAACAAAGTCATTTTGCTCAGGATTGAAAATAATTACATGACGTTTCCTATTTCCAGTTGACGTTTCTTTCTCAGGTTTATCCCAATAATCTAACCGATCTTTAACTTTAACGTCTTTTAATTCAATTTTTGTTTTCTTGTTTAATTTTTGGTGTTCTTCATGGTAGCGATGTACCTCAGAAAAACTTAAGTCTTCCCATCCTTCTTCGCTAAGTTTGGATACCCCAATTGGAGAAAACCTTTTTTCCAGTTCGTCCTCACCAAGTCCAAAATCATGAATCTTTTTTACGTAATTAAAAAGTTCTTGATTTAAAGCCAAACGTTCTTTTAATTTGTGGCCTGTATACGTATGCAAATCATTGTCTTTAAATAATGAAAAATTCTTATAGTCATGATCTTCTATTGAGCCTTTTGCTAGGATAGTAAATAAGTCTTCAAGTTCAAAGAATGTAATTTGTTGATACAATTGATCTTGTTTCAAACTATCAAGATTGTTCAACAATATTTTTTGTTCAGTTCGATCAAGTGTACTATTTTCAATTTCATTCTTAAGATGATTAAACAAATAATTAGGATGTAGTGGCATGCCTTCTTTTTGTAGATCACTACTGCCACCCTGTATTGAATCAAGTTGTTCAGAAACAATACTTAATAATGCAGTATTTTTCCATTTCCCTTCTTGATCTCCTACTAAATTCCTCAAGGTTACAAGAAAATCCGGTTTGACCAAGTCAGAGGTATGAGCTACTACAAGCTTAACGTCATTAATTTCAATACTAAACGTTCGATATTCTTGACCAAGTTGATGTTGATAAATAAATTCTTTAGTTATACTTCTCGTAGAAAGTGCTTGTACTAGTTTGTAGACATCATCTTTATTGTCGAGTTGTAGGTAAAAACGGTCACCCATATTAATTTTTTGCTCTTGGAAAAAGCCTAAAATTAAATCTGATATATAATTATAGAATTGGCTTGACATACTGTGCATCACCACTATCACTTTTTTTGTCAATAATATTTAAAGAATCTAATAGATTAATAATTTCTTTTTTCGAATGCAAATCAAAGGCAAGGCCTCTATTATTAAATTCCTCAAATAGTTTATTTAATGGAATCCGTTGGTCTTTAACACACACGGCTGTTAAAAGTAGCAAAAAATCGTGGTTGGCATTTAAAACATAACCAATGCCTCCACCTCTGTTCTTTAAAAATTCATTCGCTCCAATGTCTAAGATATTCTTTCCGAATTTATCACAGGCTTGTTTATTCATCCCCTGTTGTAAACACTCGTGTAAGTTTTTAAAAGCATCTTCTAAACTTTTGGGTTCTTCTTTCAATTCAACATTAGCCCAAACACAATATTTATGAATCCATACTCTAAGCTCGTCAAAAAATTGTTGCCGCTGACCATTTTCTTCTAATAGATCTAATAATTCTCTATAGTTCATAAAAGAATTTTCATTATTAAAGGAGTTATAACTAAGATGTGACATAGTATGGATGTGAACAAAGAGCTTTTGAGTGTTATCTTTGATTACTCTAAAACCTTCAAGGTCACTTGCTGCCTTTCTCCTTTTACTAATTGTTTCCCATTCCAAAGCAAAGTAAAAGGGATCTATATAATTATAGTCAGCTGCTTCAAACCGCTCAAACTTAAATAATAATTGACAGACATACATAAACATATAATAATGTGTAAGCAATGAGAAAGTCTTTAAAAAGTAGTCTCTATGCCTACTTAGATACTCCAAATCTTCTTTGAAGTAGTGTGCAATTGGTGATATTAAAGAACTATAAGTTGTTTGATTTTTATTTCTTACTTCTAATCCATCAAGATGCTCCAAAACAAGTTCTGTTAAAAGATCATCAGAATGTTTATTGTCAAAAACTTCTTTGATTTCACGATCATTTCCTACTAGCGCATCGTAAATAAAACTCGCATATTTAGTAAATTCCGATTGATGTGTCTTATTTAGTTTAATGTAATTGAATAAATGCGGGTGCATAGGTTTTATTTCATTTTCATTGTTAAAAAGATACTCATTAATAAATCGTTTTAGATCAAACGATGCAGATGAATCCGTAGTTTCAACTTGGTCAGTGAGTTGTTGAATTAATTGCTCTTCTAACTGGGCTTCTTGCGATTTTTTAAGTTGCACATCGTTAATTAATCGTACAAGTTCTCCCGCAATTTCATTAAAATTCCCCCTTATATTTTTTGTTCTTCTAGTTGTGAATGGAAGTATGTCTCCAATTTTCCCTGTATCATGTTTCTTCTGTAACAGTTTTTCCAGTTCATCAATATTAAGTAGACCTGTCGTCAAAACTTACACCCTCTCAAAAACAAACGTATCAAAATCATCCCTTCTGAGCTTATAAAATCGTTGCTCTTTAGGTATATGAATCATTAATTCTTCTTTTTTGCTACCGAATTTCATTATTTTTTCAATGAATTCCACGAATTTAATCGCGTCTTCTTCATCTTTCTTGTTAGGACAATAACCATTCAGTACTTTAGTGAGCAACTTATATAATGTAAAATCAATTTCAATATATAAAGTATTTTCTTTATCGCCATCATGGTAACCAACAACTATGGTTGGCTTAAAAGATTCAATGACATCCTTCTTATTAAATTCCAAGTGATCTATTGATGGCTTGATATTTAGTGTTTGAGCTAGCCGGAACTTTTCTATTGATTTATTAATGTAAATATAATTGTTGTCAGGACTCCCTTTCCACTCATAAATAGCTTGTTTAAATCGCTCATAGAACTCACGAATTTTTATCTTTTCACCCGAATTAAAGTAATATAAGTACATCATATAATCTTTAAAAGATTGATCGATAATTTTGGATGAAAAGTTATCATTTGTTAAATAAACTAGTCTAACTAAAGACTTAAGAAAGTCATCAAAGACCTGCGGAGAAAGTCCTTCATCTTTATTCAAAAAGGGAGCCAAACTTTTTCTAGCATGATCAGACTGTACATAATTTGTAACGATATCTTCCCAGTTATCCATAGTATTTAGCTTTATTACAATTTCATCAATATGCTCTGACCTTGTGTGAATAGGATCAAGCTTACTGATAGAACTTAAAATGGAAGAGCGTTCGCCTTTTTTAAAAAGAAGACTTGGAACAGAGTATTGAATGAGCTCAATATCAGTCAGTGTTTCATCATACACACCTTCATCCGGTATTAGGATATTAGCAATAAAGTTAAGAAATGCTCTTGCAGAAACAACTAATTTATCTTTTACGACTGTTTGTATGACCAAATTAATAATTTGCTTTTGAACAAAATGATCTTGCAGAAATTCATAATTTTTATGGATAATTGTTTGAATCCCCTTATTATAATCCTCTTTATAGGCTGCATAGAAAGGGTTATCCACATTTTTATCAAACACTTTCCTCATAAGAGCATTAAAAAAATTTGATTGTGGCCCAGTATTTGTGAGTTCATAAGTGTGATAATCACCAAAGCTTAGCAGGTCAAAACAATCTTGACTGTACGTTGTAGTAATTTTTTGCGTAAAAAGTTCACTTTTTTCAACAAAGTTAATTAGGTTAGTAAAGGTGTGTTTCTTATGATTACGATTAATGAAATTATGCAAAACACCCATATTAATCGCAAGAATGGCTTTCTTATTTGACTTATTGAGCTGTTCATCAGAAAATTCTTTAAGATTTTCCTCAAGAGTCTCCATGGCATCCTTCTCTGGGGAAAAACTTTCAGTTGCATCATTAAAAATTGTGTATTCTTCAAGTAATTGCGATTTATTTTCCCTTAGATAGGATAATAGATGTGATTTCCCGTCACCTACGCTTCCACATAAAAGAATGAGAGTAGGTTTGTTGTTTCCGTGATTTTTTTGCAATAAATCTTCTAAGTCCCTTTGAACTTTACGTTCCACATGAATGTATTTTTTAAAACTACTAAATTCATGAATATTTTCAACCGCTTCCAGAGAAGAATCTTGAAGTCTTCTTAACTCTCTTATTAAGTAACTTTCGTTTCCATCAAGGTCCTTTATAATAACTGATTCTTCCTCCGTTGATATGCCTTCAGGTTCGGATATTTGACCTGTAGTTACATCTGCTTCTTGGCTAGCCATCTCTTCTCTTATTTGCTTTTTAACTATATCTCGTATATCATCTATATTATTAGACTTGGGCTTTGGATGGTCATAAGGAGGGATTTTCAACTCTTCCAATGAATAAACTTCATAAAACCATAGGGCTATTTGATACATAACTTTATGTAGTTTAAAGGCTTCTCTCATGTCATTAAAGTTGCCATTATGGGCAGCCTTATTCCCTATTAACCTAATTTGATCTAGATTCTGTTGTACTTCCTTAGTAATGTATCCATTTCTTGAAAGAAATGATATCCTTTCATATAAAGTTGAGATATGAGATAAATTGATTTGTTCATTCTTAAATACTTCATTGATTAGTTCTTCAGAAAACATTCTTGCTTTTACTATAGAACTAGCTGGGTCTTCAAACATTAATTCGTCCATTTTCTTAGCACTTAAGGCCGCGTTTCCTGCAAGTCCTTCTAAGAAACTCAAAAAATATTTGTGTTCGTACATAAATTTCATCCTTAAACAAATGATATAACAATTATTGTTATTATTAATATAAATTTTATATAATTGTAACACATGTGACATATATAAATCATGACACTAACTTATGTTAATATATGTAATTTGAGTGAATAATAAGTGTATAAACTTAATAATTAATTTTATACATGTTTTAACACTTTCCCTACTCCAACTGTTTCAAGCTTTTCCCGGATTAGAATCATGTCCACAAACTTTTGGGTACCTTCCAGTACGTCCAGCCAGTTCTTCCACCGTGTCCTCATTGTTCTCACTTACTAAGTATTCCTGGCACTTCTTCCAGCAGTTTTTATACAATTCGACCGTATACGCTTCATCATTAAGGATCGTTGTTCGGTATGTACTGCCACTATTTGCAATAATCTCCGGTATACGGTATCTGACTAATTTATTATATGTTGGATGCTATTACTCCTTAGGGGACTTCAGTTTATAATTCTATCGTACCATAATTGAAAAAAAATAACTGACCGAAAATGTGGTCAGCTGTAAATTCCCGTCATTTATAACAACAAACCTTGATCATGAAAGTGCTCGATTAATTTATCCAATGTGTACTCACTCTTTAATTTAAACTCGCTGTTTTGATTAGATCTTAATTCTTTTTCCCCAATAGGCTTCCTGCCTCGGTTTCGTTATGATCCAATCAATTGGAACAACGTATTCACAGTTCTCTTGATCATCAAAGTAACGGTTCGGGTTTTCAGCCTTAAACGTCATCTTAGATAATTTAACTTTACATATGCTTCTTTCATCGGACTAACAAAAATATTTGAATGGACTATCTAACCAATAAAGACAGTCTCGATCTTGCTGATTACATAAACTGCTTAGCCACTTGAATAATTTCATCTTTATATTTCAAAACATCTTCCACACTATCAATCCTATATTGGCTTTTATTGGTATCATTAAGTTGAATATACTTATTGTTTGAATTTAAACCTAGCCTACAGACCCACCTGCGAATATTATCATCAAGTAAAACATTAAAATAGCTTCGATTATCACGATAATATAAGCGCTCGGTATCAACATGTTCTTTGAGCAACATTTTTATGTGTACATAGCCTTCTATTTCTTCTTCTGTGGTCACAATCTCAGGCTCTGTTTGCTCATTGTCAACTTCTTGCTCGGTTGTAGCAGCGGCCTCTTCTTGTGCCTGTTCATTTTCAATAGTATTACTTGTAGAATTCAAAGCTTGTTGAAGCTTGTCATTAACCTTCTCACTGACAAATTGATTTAATGAATTCTTAACGGTTTCTCTAAAATTATCCACAACTTTTTTTGTTTTTAACCCTTGGTATATATCAGCAAGAATGAATTTAATAAATTCGTCGGATGGATCAGACCATTGACTAGCAATAAATTGTTTAATCTCACTAGAATACTTTAATTCTGATGCGGTATTCAAAACATGATCAACATCGAAGCCACTTTTCTTGAATTTTTCTAGCTCTTGGATCTTTGTATCTCGTAAATCTAGCATGTCAAATACGAAAAACGGTTTTTTATCCATTTTATTAGCTTCTTCTAAATCAGTATAAAACTTATATTGAACACCATTCGTCAGTATGGCAAATTTGGCTTTTGTTGTGCCGAAGTATCTATACAACTGGGAATCATGTTTGTCTAGCTTTTCATTAATCGCCTTCGCCTCTATCAGAATAACTGGCTCTCCACCTTGTTTGATGGCGTAGTCAATCTTTTCCCCTTTCTTTATTCCAACATCGGCAACAAACTCAGGTACCACTTCCTCGGGATTAAACACATCATAACCGAGTAATTGTATAAACGGCATGATTGTTGATGTTTTTGTTGCCTCTTCTGTTTCAATACTGTCTTTCAAATTGTCTATTTTCTTAGCTAAGCCTTTAATCTGTTGATAAAATTCATCCATTAAAATCATCCTTCCATTTAGGAAATTTTGTCTGTTATTTATTATACGGCATAATAACTTCAATTTAAAATATATTTAATTTTATGACACAATATAACTTAAGTCATATAGCTAAAAGGATGATCAAGAAGCTCAATTAAAATCCTTATATCTTCTTTCATAAACTATCTATTCTACCTACCGCAAATGCCCCAGTATCTGCGACATCCTTAAGTTCATCAATGCATTTTGTGTAATCTTCATTAATCAACAATGCAACGATTCAATGGCTTCTAATTCCCCAGTCACATAGCCTTTCGGGACATAAGGTGACCAAAACATGTAAACTCGATTTGGAAAATCCCGAAGTAATGTATGCGCATACTCCTGTTGCACTTCATGCTTCTGTTACTTAAGAAATCGTCTATGTGTAAAATAGTTCTCGAGCCTATTTGATGGAAAAAAAGAGAAGGTACTCTATCATAAATGTACGCTATGCCGGCGAATACATTTAGAAAAAGGCCTTCTCATGAAAAAATTATATCAGACATGTGAGTCAATTTCATAAATGCTTATATTCATCATTGATCCGAACACTCGAACGGTCTAATGGATTAATGTTTGTCAATTCAGCGCGTTAACATCGTTGATTGAAACGGCAGGCGGCGACTCCTGCGGGAATAGCATGAGTCTTGAGACCCCGCAATGCGAAGCATGAGGAGGCTCAAGCCATGCCCGCGGAAAGCGTCCGCCTAGAGTGGAAATCAACAGGCCAAGCACACTTACACATGTTTGGGTTTTCTGCTTTAGTCTTGAATGATGAATTTGACTCCAGACATATACGAAATAATAAAGGATACCGAGCATTTTATTGTATATGTAATGCAAAACATTATTTTTTGTTGTATAATTCAACATAGAAGCAGAGAAACTGAATAATATTAAGAAAGACCGTCCCATGCTGATACATGGAACGGTCCCATAGACCGAACCCCATCAAGAGGGGTAAGGTAGCATCAAGGAAAATAACCTCTCAGCGCCTACCTAAACGCATATGAGGGGTTAATCTTTTGTAAAATTAATCGACTAAAACTCCCATAACAGATCTTTAAACCTTTCGCTTCACCTCATCCAATGTTCTCCCATTCACATCCTTCCACTCAACCCAACCATTGCTCGACCTTTTCAAAATACAATCAGCCGCCATAGAAGGTGAGTTGAACAAGTAGTCGGTTTGAAAAATATATTTATTATCCCTTTGGATAACCACACCGTCATCGATCATCTGTTCAATCCGTGCCATATGATGAGTAAAACGCTGCTTAAAGCTTTCCACAGGTTCTAAGACCATCCCCGAGCCTTCGAAAACGACAAAACCATCATACGTTAACTCCCCTTTGGCAGTAATGCCACTACTTTTACAATAGAACACGCTGTGATCATCTGCTTGAGCGTCATCTGAATTCTCATCTCTTAATGGTTCAAAGACCGGATAACCAAGCGTCGATAGCAGAAGTTTCATTGTGCCAAAAATATCAAAGAGATCCGCTTGTCGCCATTCCGGAACAAATGACTGCGTGGGTATCGTCTGATCCACAAAGAATCTTTTTGCTTCCCTTACTTGATGATAAGCGTGATTTTCAAGGAATTTAACGTCTGTTTAGTGAATTGGTTTTGCTTATTATTTGTCACGATAACAACAGCTGTTGTCCAAAAGTCTTTGCTTTTATGATGCTGTTTGAGCCGTTCTGAACATCTATAGTATTATAAGAGGACGTAACAATTCCGAAATAGGATACCCAGATATTTTGTAACTTAGTGTTTCAATAATATTGTGGATGATCTCGTTCGAAAGTAAAACATTCGCTCTCAGCATTTGACTGAGAGCGAACGTCGCTTGAGCTCATTTTGTAACAGTTCAATAAAATCATCATCAAGCTCTAATTGCTTAGCTTGATAAAATGAATCCATTAAAAGTTCATCAGATAGGCGATTTAATCCTCTCATGTTGATCATCCCTACTAAAATTTATGATCCATCATTGTTAGATAGTCAATATTATATCAAAACTGCAAGCTTTACGCCTTCCGTAAAGCTATTCTAGAATGCCTCTCATACCGATCCGATTAAATGTTGTAAATTCTTATCGAGGATGTGCCAAGGTATTCCATTATGAAGATAGCAATGATTTTAGTCGTTGTTGGCTAATGCACTACGGTCCGCTTGTTGTGGCGGCTTCTCAAGCCACCCTTTTCTAATCATTATATTCGCGCCGTCTTCAGCGTATTTGCCGATCTCAGCCATTAATCGTGAATATTTTGCCGCTAAGTCTCGTCGCATCGACGTGGCCATAGCTGTTCCATAATAACCCATGCCTATCGCAATTAAAGCCGTCGTCTGAAACATCATTAGCTTATCAGAAAAAGGGGCCTGAGTGGACGTTGTGACTTCATAATCCCAAGTCATCGGTGCTTGGAGGTCATCCGATCGTAAAGCGGAATTGAATATTTCAACGTGTTTGGCGGCAATCTCTTTACCACGGACCATGTATTTGCCTACTTCTTTGGATAGAGCGACTTGACTAAAACCCATCATAGTTGCCCTTCCTAAGGCATTTCTTTGGGCATTATCAAATAAGTTTGCAATTTCTACCGATAGTAAGGGGCGTTGTGTTCCCCACCATCCCCTAAGATATTGTTGAGAATCAGCAAACGTGACTTGGTCTTGATAGGGAATATTCGGTGAACGGGTGTAAAGCCCTTTCGACAACAACACCTCATTTGCCATTCTATGTAATTCAAGCACATCCCTCATACATTGCGAAAAATAGGCATGAATGTCTTGGCGGGCAGCTAATGCCACAGACATGCTGTAAGAATTCATGGCTAATTTAGCCGATTGCTGGACATAAGCCAAGATAAATGTATCCGAATAGAGACGTGGCGCGGTAACATTAACATCATCATCCGTAAACCCTTGTGGAACAGCATTTCCTTCAGCCTCAAATATCGCTGTTAGTTGCTCAAGGTGGGTTTGAGCTAACTGGAGCGCATAGTCCAAAACTGAGCGAATCTCGTCATCATCAACATGGTTTAAAAAGTACCGTAATAGGCATCTCATCATCGTATCGTTTTGGTAAGCGGACCATATTTGTGAGAGTTCGGCCGACGTCAATTGAATGTTCTGTTCGTTGAGCATTGTGGTGTATACCTCCATACAAAATCTAATATGGCGTTAATATTAGTCAATCTTACCTTTCCCGGCCATTAACTTTCGTATTCGCTAATTTATGAAGGGGCAAAATACATTAATCAAAAGGGGCTGGGACAAAATGAAGGCTGGTGCTTTCATAAGAGTCAGATTAAGATTAAATCCTGTTCAACTCTACCATTGTTACTTATGAAAGCCTTTATCTAACGGACATCCATCACCCTCATCAATAACCGCTATCTCAAAATATCGCATTCATGGATTAAGCGCAAAAAAACCCCTGCGATAACAAGGGTTTTTTTGAACGTTTCGGGTACAAATCCGACAAAACAAATATGATATGAAATTACTTTGCAGACGAGTCAATTTCATAAATGCTTATATTCATCATTGATTCGAATAACCCAACGGTCTGATGGATTAATGTTTGTCAATTCAGCGGGTTAACATCGTTGATTGGAACGGCAGGCGGCGACTCCTGCGGGAATAGCATGAGTCTTGAGACCCCGCAATGCGAAGCATGAGGAGGCTCAAGCCATGCCCGCGGAAAGCGTCCGCCTAGAGTGGAAATCAACAGGCCAAGCACACTTACACATGTTTGGGTTTTCTGCTTTAGTTTTAAATTATGAAATTGATTCAGGCAATACTTTATTGTAGATTTTAATGATATCGTCTTTAACTGCTTTTCTAGGATTAGTTAAAGCAGTCGTATCGTTCATGGCATCCTCAGCGAGTTGTTCGACTTTGTCTTCCGTAAAATCGACCCCTAAGTAACTGAATGATTCTGGAATGTCTAGAGAACTTAAGAAATCCCTCACAAGCGGCATTAAGCTGCCTGCTGCTTTCGATTCACTTTCTAACACAAGTTTAGGGTCAAACATACGAGCGACGTCAGCGTATTTCTTCGGATTGGCTGGAAGATTATGGTCCAAAATAGACGGAAGAATAATCGCATTCGCAAGACCATGTGGGACACCATATCGAGCCGACATTGGATGGGATAGCGAGTGGACTAGACCAAGTCCAGATAAGCTAAAGGCCATACCAGCAAGTGTACTAGCTAAATGGACTTGTGCCCGTGCTTCTACATTAGCGGCATGTGCGTATGTTTGTGGGAGATGATCCATAACCATACGAATGGCCTGCAGGGCAATCCCATCGGTAAATGGATTTGCCGGTAGCGATACATAAGCCTCAATCGCATGAACAAGGGTATCACTGCCAGTTGCTGCCACATGTTGTCTAGGAAGCCCAAGCGTCAAAGTTGGGTCAACAAATACCGTTTTCGGAATAATATTTGGAGATACTAAGACTAATTTTCTTCCTGCTTCCGCATCGGTAATCACGCTGACACGTGTGACCTCCGAACCTGTACCAATAGTCGTTGGAATGGCAAATAAAGGTGGTAACTTGTCCTCAATAGGTTTGCGACCAGCGGTATAGTCCAATACAAACCCAGAATGTGTGGCGCCAACGGCTAATGCTTTTGCAAAATCGATGGCACTGCCGCCGCCAATCATGACAATCATGTCAGCTGCTTCTTTCTCATACATTTCGACGCCAGCCATAACCGAATCGGCTGTGGGGTTAGGTTGAACGTCAGAGAAAACATAGTAATCAATTCCTGCTTCAGCTAAAGGATTTGTAACGTTATCAACGACTCCTGAATCAATAAGTCCCTTATCCGTAACGATAAATACCTTTTTCCCATTCACTTGTTTGACACTATTTGCTAATTCCTGTTGCACAATATTTAATCCAAATTTCAAATCTGCTTGAATCCCTAGATTAAATGGCTGGTTTTGCAGTCCCATTATAAACACTCCCCTGTGTTAAGTAGTCAGATAGAACTGGCTATATACTTATTAAGTCTTAAAGTCTATTAGCAATATATGATATTTTAATTGGCCTGATGATAAACAGCTTTTTCATGCGAAAATGCTTTGAAACCGTAGACACCGTGATAAGAGCCTATACCACTTGTATTAACGCCGCCGAATGGCAAATTCAATTCCCTGAATTGAACCAAAACATCATTAACTGCCGCGCCGCCTGATGTCGTATAATTTAATACTTTATCAATTACATTTTGGTTGGAACTAAAGATGTACGTAGCAAGGGGTTTATCTCGTTCGGTAATGTAATCAATCACATCATCCAATTGGTCATAGTTAAGCATTGGCAAAATAGGAGCGAAAATTTCCTCCTGCATGATCTTCATGTCTGGAGTAACATTCTTTAACACTGTTGGATGAACCGTGCGATCCTCTTTGTCAAACTCACCGCCGAAAATGGCTTCTGCCCCTTTACTAATGGCATCATCATATAACGCTTTAATGCGGTTGAAATTGCGTTCATTGACGATTTGTGTGAATTTATTTTTATCTAGCACACCGTCTGACGAAAATCCACTTTGGACAACTGACTGCAACGCATTTGCAAACGCTTCTTGTTGATCTTCTTTGATAAATAAGTAATCTGGTGCAATGCAAGTTTGTCCAGCATTAGCAAATTTACCTATACCGATTTTCTTAGCAGCGTCGATCAAATCATATCCGTCATCAATGATTGTTGGGCTTTTTCCACCCAGTTCAAGTGTCACTGAGGCAAGATGCTTGGCAGCTGCTGTCATTACAATTTTTCCGACTCTAGTACTTCCAGTGAAGAAAATATGATCAAATGGTTGCTCTAGCAACTCAGTAGCTACATCGACATCCCCTTCAAAACTAGCGACTTCCTTCTCATCAAAGGCTTCGCGAATAATCTTTGCAGCCATTTTCTCCGTATTCTCCGTCATATCAGACAATTTAACGATTGCAGTATTTCCCGCTGAAATGGCAGCTGCAAGTGGTACCATCGTAAGCATGAACGGATAATTCCATGGTCCAAGCACCAAACAAACGCCTTTTGGTTCATAGATCAATTGCCCATGGGCTTCCGAATTTAACGAAGAAGCAACTTCTTTGGGTGCCATCCACTCATCGAGATGCTCTATATTATCTTTAATAGAATTCACTGTTCCAGCGATTTCAGCTGATTGAACTTCCTTATGGGGCTTTCGTACATCTTGTTGAATCGCCTCAATAATCTCTTCCTCATGTGCTTGTATAACTTCTAAGAAACGGTTAAGTTTTGCCTTTCGTTCTTCTGCGGTTGTCGCACGCATCTTTCTTTGGTGCGCTTTTTGTAATTTGAATACACGTTGTATTTCTTCTTGAGTCTGTTTATCCATGATTGCTTCTTCCCCCTCGCAGTGAGATAATAATTCTATGACGAACTGTGACGAAATCGTTACGTTTTTCATCACTGATTTAATTCTAGACCTAAATATATGCTTTAAAAAAGACAATGAAAGATGATATGTACGTTATCGTATATTTGCATAAAAAATGTTCATTCAGCCGTAAGCAAAAAAAGTGTGATAACGCTAGGGGGTACCATTCGTGTCACGAATCAATGACATTGATTCTAATTCAACGACTTCTAAATTGAAGGATGCTCTAATGTCTTTATTAGTTAATAAGGACATTCGCCAGATAACAACGAAGGAGGTAGCGAAACTGGCCCATGTGAGTCGTGGCGCACTTTACGTTCACTATGATGATAAATACGACCTTTTCAACGAAATTGTCGAAGAGATGCAAGAAGGCATCCGTCAAGCCATTTACCATTCATTCAAAGATAAAGAATATATTAACTTTAACCATATAGATTTGCAGGTTCATCCGATCCTATCTTATGTGAGTGAACATAAACACTTTTTCAAAACAATGATGGATCGCAGCAAAGAGCCGTTTGTCAATTTCCACCAGTTCTTCACCCAGGTCTATAACGAAGATGGCATTTTGGCTCCTGCAAAAGTCAACCTTTCACCGGCGCAACGAGATTTATATGGGCATTACCGTGCTTTGTATAATTACGCCATTATATGGTATTGGATGCAGGATGGTATGACGTCTTCCCCAGAAGTCGTCACCCAACAACTTTTGCAATTAATCCGTCAGAAACGTTTTTATTGGATTTTCGGTCATGCCGTGGATCTGAATCCATATTATCTTGACACGGCGCACGTCGACCGCCGTGTTATCCGTACCAGACAGGCTTTACAGGAAGCCATGATTGAATTAACAATAGAGAAGAAAAACTATTCTGCTGTTACAATATCGGACATTGCCCGTCGAAGTAATATCCGCCGGGCAACTTTTTATGATCATTATTCGGATAAAGAAGCCCTATTAAAAGCCATCATTCATCAATCATGTATTGACCTGATTCATTTTTTCACGGTGGAAACAAATCTTAAGGAAATCACTGTTGAACAATCGGAAGAGGCTCTTATACGTTTGTTTGCCTACCTTTCAAAACACCGGTCAATTGTTCATTTCATTAATGCTGACTATGGGATCCCTGATCCGATACCAGAAATGCTCAATTGTTTAAGCGAATTTTATCTGAGACAAGACATGACTATTACTGCTGGCAAGAAGATATATGCTTACTATATATCGGGGTTGATCGTCGGGTTAATCCTATACCGGTTGATCGACGGAACAGAACACGACCCCGAGTTTTTGGCGAAGGAATTTGTTGAGTTCTTGGATTTGAAGAAATATCGAGTGGTTTTGTAGTCATTTCACACAAAAAGTGTGCGGTCGAGTCATGTCATGTCGATAACCGCACACTTTTTTGGTTATTCTCGATGGGAACCAGGACGCAGTTTTCCTCATCCTCTCTCTTATTTTACAGATCATGCTTTAGCTTTTATTCACTACTTACTTTTGCCGATCCCGTTTGTTCATGGTTGCCTTTACCCCATAAATTCTCTAACTGTTCTAGTGATCGACCTTTGGTTTCAGGAACCATCTTCCATACAAAGATCGCGGAAATGACACTCATGAGACCATAGAACCCATAAGTTAATCCCCCACTAAAGTCAATCATCGCAGGATAGGTTGATGAGATAAAGAAGTTGGCTGCCCATTGAGCGGCAACGGCAATGGCCATCGCTTGTCCTCGGATTTTGTTAGGAAATATTTCTGATAGTAATACCCAACATATGGGTCCCCAAGACATCATAAAGCAAGCTGTGTAAAAAATGATAAACACTAATGTCCATATGCCAAAAATTTCATTTTGAGCTAATAGGGCAACACCAAACATGCCAATCGCCATACCGATAGAACCTATCATTAGAAGCGGTTTTCGTCCCCATTTATCGACCGTTTGAATCGCGATAATTGTGAACCCGACATTGACAACACCCATTATAATCGTTTGCAGCATCGAGGCACTTTCACCTGCACCCATACTTTCAAAAATACGCGGCGCATAATATAGGGCGACGTTAATACCAATAAATTGTTGGAATACAGAAAGCAGAATCCCCACAATAATGACCGTTTTGCCAAAGGACAACAACTTTCCAGTCGATGCCTTTGCATTCAATGATGCGCGAATATCGGACAAAACTTCTTTTGCTTGATCTTTGGAACCATTAATTTTCGATAAAATATTAAAGGCTTGATCTTCTTTGTTTTTAGAGGCCAAGAACCTTGGTGTTTCAGGCACATAAAATAATAATCCAAAAAATAATAGTGCAGGTAGTGCCTCCGAAGCAAACATGAATCTCCAACCCACATCATGAATCCAAGCGGTTGGTTGTCCATTGGCAATACTCCAGTTAACGAAATAAACAACTAATTGTCCAAATATAACAGCGAATTGATACCATGAAACTAATCGACCTCGAATGCCTTGAGGCGCAATCTCACCAATATAGGTTGGCGACGTTGCCGATGCGATACCAACCCCTATACCACCTAGAATTCTGTATAGGTTAAACATGATCAATAATCCTACGGATGGTTCATTGAACTCAAAAAACAAGAACTCTGGGTAGGCTGATCCTAAAGCAGAAAGAAGAAATAAACCAGCAGCGATCATTAACGAATTTTTTCTCCCAAAACGATTAGAAAAGAATCCAGATATTAGACCACCAATAATACAACCAATTAATGCACTCGAAACCGTCAATCCATGAACAAAAGACCCTAGCCCTAAACCATCAATTAAGTAAAGCTCCACTGACTGCTCGGCACCCGATATAACAGCTGTATCATAGCCAAATAACAACCCGCCTAAGGTTGCAATCAAAGCAATAAAAACCACATATGAAGACTTATTTCTGGTTTTCATAAAAATGTGTAAGAGCTAAAACAAATAATTTTGTCAGGCCCTCACTCTATCCCCCTTTTTATTTCAATCGATAATATTGAAGCGCTTTCGAATGGCGGCCTAATTATGAATAACGAAGTCCATAGACAATGAGGCCATTATGTCCATTCTTTTATATCATTCGAATTTTCAGGTATTTTTCAATAAAAATGTAACCCCTTCCATAACAGCACGTCCATCTTATGCGACCGATCCATTCCTCACCTCTCTCTCAAGTCATTATTTCAATGAACAAAACTTTATTTACCCTTTAAACTAAGTTTACTTCCTAAATGGAAGCGTTGTCAATAGTTTTAACACCCCATTGACGGTCGGTATGAATGGAGAATGATAAATCCAATATGAAAATGTTCGTTAGTTGTAGATGTAAGCGAAGTTTTACTATATGGGGCCAAACACAAAAAAAGCTCCCTTATAAGGTAAACAGATTTTATTATCTCATCTGTCTAACTTATGGGGAGCCTATTATTGCTTAGTTAACCCATTGATAACAATTCATTATTCGCCTTGAGGGAATAGGCGCTGAACCATGTTATTGATCTCTTCCCCAAGCCCTTCTACAGGCTTACCTTGTTGCAATTTATCACCATAATTCTCGACTCGATCTACGAAATCCGGATTGGTTGATACGTAAACATTGTCAATATCACCGTCGACGGATTTAACTTGTTTCGAAATGCTCTGTTTAATGTCTTGGTTTAAACCGTTATTCTCATCCTTAAGGACAGCTGCAACATAGGCGTTGTCATCCGTAACGATGACATTAGCTCTTCTGATTTTGTCTAAATTCGTGATTTGTTCCGCAGCTTTATCGGCAATCTCAAACCGATTGTTATCCTCATCTCCATTGTTCATATCGTTATTCACGCCATTGTCGTTATTGGCATTTTTGTTGTTATTAACATTATCATTATTGTTGTCATTACCATTATCCGGGTCATACTTTACATTCTCTGTATTCGCGCCGTTATCATTACCGGCATTCTCATCA
Organism: Tuberibacillus sp. Marseille-P3662; assembly: GCF_900178005.1. Classification (NCBI taxonomy): domain Bacteria; kingdom Bacillati; phylum Bacillota; class Bacilli; order Caryophanales; family Sporolactobacillaceae; genus Tuberibacillus; species Tuberibacillus sp. Marseille-P3662. Next base: position 1,832,496 of record NZ_FXBS01000006.1, read on the forward strand.
TCATTTGCGTTACAACCCACAAGGGGCAGAACAAGCGCGACTAAAAGGATGAGTAATTTGCCTGGGCTTATCCATTGCTTAATCATCATAAAACCTCCTAATGTTTTACCTATAGAATGAACGGAATGGGTTAAACATATTCAGGAAAAATGATTTAAATCAGGATAATTTTATGTCGTTATTTAAATAAGCCCTGCAATGACTTTTGTTTGTTAGGCGGCAAGCTAGAAAGGACCTCAATAACTGCGTTAATGGGATTATTTAATCTTGATCTTCCACATCAACTAAGAAGACCTTATCCTCAAATCCCCCATATTTTAATGCTTTACCTATCCTAACTGTTTCCAGCTTGTCTGGATCAGCATTATGTACATAGGATAGCGCTTGAACAACTTCCATGATATCTGCCAGTTCTTCAAGTGCCTCCCCATGGTTCACGCTCTCTAGGTACTCTTGCACTTCTTCCTTTAGTTTCTTCTGCAGTTCGGCCTGATATCCTCTTTCATTCAGCGTTGTTGTCAGACATGTATTGCCGTTATTTATAATGATCTCCGGTATACGGTCTCTGATTAACTTATTATAAGTTGGCATCTTGTCACTCCTTAGCCGTTGCTTCACGATGATTTTCATAATGCTATCGTACCATAATTTTAAACAAACAGCTGACCGAATATGGGATATCTATAACTCCTATGATTCTTGACAAACGCTTGATCATGTTTTTGAGTCAAATCGATCTTCAAGGAATTCAAAAATAAGGTATTTGTCCCTTACGAGTTAGGGACTTTTGTCATCATATGTACTAAGGTTTGTAAAAAACGTATGATGAGGATGATTAAAGATGAGTCCGAAGCTTAAGAAATTTGCGGATCCGCTGCCAATCATGGAAACATTGAAGCCCAAAGGAAAAAATAAGAAAGGTCCTTATTACGAGGTGACAATGGAGGCGTTCAAACAAAAATTGCATCGGGATTTGAAACCGACCCGCCTATGGGGCTTTGAACGCAGTTACCCTGGACCGACGATTGAAGTGATGCAGGGTGAACCGATACAGGTCAAATGGATGAATAACCTTCCTGATAAGCATTTTCTTCCGGTTGACCGTTCGATACATGGCGTAGCAGGCGCTCCAGAGGTACGGACAGTCACCCATTTACATGGGAGTGAGACCCAATCGGAAAGTGACGGCTATCCAGAAGCCTGGTTCACCAAAGGTTATGAACAGACGGGTCCCTTTTTTAAACGCAAAGTCTATGAGTACCCCAATCGACAACGCGGGGCAACATTATGGTACCATGACCACGCTATGGGAATCACAAGGTTAAACAACTATGCAGGGCTTGCCGGGATGTATATCATTCGAGATCGGCATGAAAAATCATTGAATTTGCCTAAGGCAGAGTATGAAATGCCGCTTGTGATCCAAGACCGAACGTTTAATGAAGACGGATCCCTTTTTTACCCGCGACAACCAGATGATCCATCCGCTAATCTCCCTGACCCGTCGATTCAGCCATTCTTTAATGGAGACACCCTTTTAGTTAACGGGAAAGTGTGGCCGTATTTGGAAGTTGAACCTCGAAAATATCGCTTTCGTTTACTGAATGCGTCGAATACGCGAAGCTATGAACTTTACTTGGATTCGGGGCAGCCTTTTTATCAAATCGGAACGGACGGAGGACTTTTGCGAAAGCCCGTCAAGGTTGAAAAATTAGCGCTAGAACCGGCGGAACGCGCTGATTTGATTATTGATTTTTCAAAATATGATGGCGATACAATATTATTGAAAAATGATCTGGGACCCGATGCTGATCCAAATGATGAAACGGATGATGTTATGCAATTCAAAGTCCGTTTGCCGCTTTCAAAAAAAGATACAAGTCATATTCCCTCTGAATTGTCGGAGATCCGATCACTGAAAGGCAATGAAGTCAAGGCGATTCGCAACCTCAAACTCGTCGGTTCAACAGATGAATTCGGACGTCCAGTGCTGCTCTTAAATAACAAGAGGTGGGATGCCCCTGTGACCGAAAAACCTTATTTAGGCTCCACCGAAATTTGGTCGTTGATGAATATCACAGGATTCGCTCACCCGATTCACATTCATTTGATTCAGTTTCAAATTTTAGATCGCCGTCCGTTTGATTTGGATACCTATAACACGAACGGCAAAATCGAATTCACAGGTCCGGCAGTACCGCCAAAAGCGAACGAAAAAGGATGGAAAGACACCGTCGCAGCTCCATCTGGACAAATCACCCGCTTAATCGTTCGATTCGCCCCCTTCGCTGGATATTATGTATGGCATTGTCACATTCTTGAACATGAAGACTATGACATGATGCGCCCATATACTGTTGAAGACCCTAAAAGAAATGACAAACAAGAATAATCAACCACGACTGATACCCGGCATCCAGTTTGAAAGGTCTTGAGCGTCTTCTATTTTGTTTAAGGGGGCTGGGACAAATCATAAGATATGAAAGCAAGTTCTAAGCGTCGTCAAAATACGTAGACGCCCGCGGCAAGCGAAGGATTTTGACGAAGCGATGACAGGAATGACGATTGTCAACAAATCATCCGAACTGATTAATAAACAAGTTCGGATGAACGCTTTAATTGTCCTCCCTGTTAATGGTGTGCAACAAGAAAATTGTTTTGTTTGAGTTATGCGCATGTAAATAAATTTAGGAAAGAAGGACCAAGAAAAATATCCGATTTTGTCGAATACACACGTCTTGGTTTCAATAAAGAATACCTGATAAGGAAAAGTTAGTCATTCCCCTCATTCTATGCTCCTATGAGGTCCTATCTACCTCTTCTAGACCCTCATTGGCTCTCTTTACAATCCTTAACCGTCTATTAATAATGACCATCTATAATAAGAGCTGATTCAAATAATAGATTGTTGAAGGGAGTCCGATAACATGTCTGAGAAAAAAAGCATCGATGAATTGGTTCAAAAATTAAATGAGGAAACCTTGCAGAACAACATCGATAGACGAGGATTTCTTCAAGGGACAGGCAAAATTGCTAGTCTTTCTCTAGGATTAGTTCTTGCGCAATCCATGGGAGGACTTCAAGTTGAAGCAGCGCCTAAATTCAAAAGCTATCCGTTCTCACTAGGGGTGGCTTCCGGTGATCCTCTTTCGCACAGTATCGTTCTATGGACAAGATTAGCTCCCGAACCTCTCAATGGAGGGGGCATGCCTATGCATCCCGTTCCCGTGAAATGGGACATTGCAAAGGATCAACATTTCCGTCACATTGTTCAGCATGGTACAGAAATTGCAACGCCTGAACTCGCCCATTCTGTGCACGTGGAGGTTGACGGGTTGCAGCCCGACACGGTCTATTTCTATCGTTTTAAAGCAGGCCATGAACACAGCCAAGTCGGAAAAACGAAAACCCTTCCTGCGAGCAACGCCAATGTGTCCAGTCTTACCTTCGCCTTCGCGTCCTGTCAGCAATATGAACACGGCTACTATACAGCCTACAAACATATGGCCAAAGAAGACCTTGATCTGGTTCTTCATCTTGGTGACTATATTTATGAATATGGTCCAAATGAATATGTCGCTAGTACAGGCAATGTCAGAAGCCACAACAGCCCAGAAATCCAGTCGCTTGAGGATTACCGCAATCGCCATGCCCAATACCGTTCTGATGAACATCTGCAGTCCGCTCATGCAGCTTTCCCATGGGTAGTGACCTGGGATGATCATGAAGTCGAGAACAATTATGCCGATACGATTCCGGAAAATGGACAGTCAGTTGAAGCCTTTGTCAAACGGCGTGCCGCAGCCTATCAAGCGTATTACGAACATATGCCCCTTCGTCAATCATCTATGCCTCATGGTGCTGATATGAAGTTATATCGCAGCTTCTCTTATGGGAACTTGGCCAACTTCTTCGTCTTGGATACGCGGCAATACCGCTCAGACCAGGCGAATGGCGATCAGAGTTCCCCACAAACACCCGAGTCATTGGATCCCTCTCGTACCCTTTTAGGACAAGAACAAGAGCATTGGTTACTTGATAACTTTGACCATTCGAAAACCAATTGGAATGTCATGGCCCAGCAAATATTTTTTGCAAAACGAAACTATGGGCCAAGTCCGGATGAGCCATTATTCAGTATGGATGGCTGGGATGGTTATATGCCTGCCCGAGACCGTATTATGGACTTTGTTAACAATAGAAATATGAACAATCTCATCGTACTAACAGGGGATGTTCATGCCAATTGGGCATCCAATTTGATCGAGAACTTTGGTCACCCGAACTCCCGCGTGTTCGGTGCTGAGTTTGTTGGAACATCGATCACATCAGGTGGAGATGGGGCCAATAAACGTGCAGATACCGACCGGATTTTAAATCAGAACGAGCATATCAAATTCTTTAACGATTTTCGCGGCTATGTCCGCTGCCGAGTAACCCCGACACAATGGCAAACCGACTATCGCGTCGTCCCCTTTGTGTCAACACCAGGTGCAGACATTTCTACAAGAGCATCCTTTGTCTATAAAAAAGATCAGACAGGCTTAGAAGAAATATCAACAACAATCGTCCCCCAAGGGAAGCAACAATCAAATGAAGTTGAGCAAGATCGTCTTCATGCTCATGAACGTGCCCATCAAAGGCAAATGAATAACAGTGATAAAAAAGTATCAAACTAGAAGGTTATTTTAGGTAGAAAGGAATGACGTGTCCATGCTCACAAATATCGGTATTCCAGGATTGATTTTAGTCCTTGTCATTGCCCTCATTATTTTTGGTCCATCTAAACTTCCAGAAATCGGCCGGGCATTTGGCAAAACGTTAACGGAGTTTAAAAGTGCGACCAATGACTTAATATCAGGACATCATCATGAAAAAAAAGAGGACGAGTCCAACGTCACTTCTTTGAAGAAAGAACAGGATCGTTCAGCAGAGTAGTTATGAGTAGACGGGGAAACCCGTCTACCTCTCTTTTAAAATATAAGGAGGGTCATTTCATGGAAAACAAGACTTCACAAATGATCGATCATTTAGAAGAACTTCGCAATAGAATGATCATGACCATACTGGCATTTTTGGGATTTGTTGTCGGAGGACTTATATTTGTTAATCCCATTTATCAATGGCTTATAAGAGATCTTGATATGAAACTCGCTGTTCTTGGACCCAGTGATATCCTGTGGGTTTATCTGATGATCGCAACAATCATTGCCCTAGCTGCAACCATTCCAATAGCAGCTTTTCAAGTCTGGAGATTTATTGCCCCTGCATTGACTCGAGAAGAAAGTAAAGTGACATTAAAATTTATCCCTGCATTATTTTTTCTATTTATATTTGGAATCGCCTTTGGTTACTTTCTATTGTTTCCCATTTTGCTGGATTTTTTGACCTCCCTTTCTGAAGGACAATTTAACCTCATGTTTACTGTGGATAAATACTTCCGATTTATGATCACCCTAACACTGCCTTTTGGACTATTATTTGAGATGCCTTTGGTTGTCCTCTTTTTAACAAGATTAGACATTTTAAATCCAATGAGACTGAGAAAAGCCAGAAAGATGTCCTATTTTGTACTAATTATTGTATCGGTGCTAATCACGCCACCTGATTTTCTTTCGGATATCCTTGTCATCATTCCCTTGTTAGTTTTGTATGAAATTAGTGTCACCTTATCTAATGTTGTGTATAAAAAACAGTTAAAACGGAGGGAAGCCCTGAGCAAGACAGCTGCTTGATCGTGTGGATGGATCGCATTAAGCAGAAATTATGTTATGGTTATGTCATCAGCGAATCATAAAGGGGGCATCATCATGCAAACCATCGATGGAAGCTATATTTACGAGTTTTCAAGTGCAAACAAACCTATCAACTCAGTTAAATTAAATGAAACCTTTTCAATCAAAACGCTTGATTGTTACGGGGGACAACTGAAAAGCGAAAGCGATTTAAGAGCAGACTTCCCGAACTTGAAAATTAATCCAGCAACGGGTCCTATTTATATTGAAAACATTGAAAAAGGCGACACCATCTCTATTGACATTAAGCGTATAGAATTGAATGACCAAGGAGTCATGGCAACTGGACCCGACACCGGCATACTCGGGGATTATATTACCGAATCACAAACGAAAATTCTCCCAATAACAGATGGATGTGCCCTTTTAAATAACCAGATTAAAATACCTATTAATAAAATGATCGGCGTCATTGGAGTGGCTCCGGAAGATCATGCGATCCCTTGCTCCACACCAGACATACATGGAGGCAACATGGATACAAAAGATATAACTGAAGGATCTACGTTGCATTTACCCGTCTTTCATGAAGGGGGTTTGTTAGCTTTAGGTGACTTGCATGCAGCGATGGGTGATGGTGAACTTGATGGAACAGGTATCGAAATCGGAGGAGAAGTCACACTTCAAATTAAAAAGAACGACAACTTCAAACTCAAAACCCCTATCGTCGAAACAGATACTCATTTTATGGTTATTGCTAGCGCAGAAGCTTTTAATGATGCTGTAAGACAAGGTATGCTCAATGCGATTTCCTTATTACAACACAAACATCAAATAGCATTTGCAGATGCGTATCGTTTATTAAGTGCCAAAGGTGATCTAAGAATCAGCCAACTTGTCAATCCGAAGGTCACTGTTAGAATGGCTCTACCCAAAACCGTTCTAGTAAATTTGTGAGATTTTCTAGGGAGGGAACTTTCGAATCTTTTTAGACATGATCATCACCACTCCTTAAAGAATGTGTTAACATGTCAATAGGTCCCCCTTTAAGGGGGAGACTCACTAATGGTGCAATAACCACCCGATTGCTTGCCAGGCTCAGGGGTGGTTATTCCTTTGTTTTATCGGACAGGATCACGGTAATATCTTTGTCCCCCCTCTTTCAAATTCCTCGTCACCCCTTCCGCAAATCCTCCAGCGTATAAAACGTCCCGCGCCAAACGATCCCGCCTTGTCGATAAGTCAAATACGTTGCTCTAAGTATCGTATAAATAAAAATCATTGCTGTTAGAGGAAATACAAGAAAATGGATGCTGCTGAGCGTCGTCATTTTTGTGATCACAAGCTGATAGACCACAAATATCAAGACAATAATGACGAGACTATACCATCGCATGATGGGTGTTCCAAACAGAAGCAAGACAAACGGCAAGCATTGGGACATCGCAACCCCCACAGCAGCTAGAACAACCATCGATATCCGGTAGAACAATCCTGCGAAAGCATTTTTTTCAAGCCCTTGAATCGCTGCAGGTAAGGTGTCATACCATGTGACCTTAATTAAATGTAAGGCCGTTGCTAGACGTTGTCTGAAACCGGCTTGCTTGATCTTAATGCCAAGTTGTAAATCATCATCGGGTCTTAAGGCAATACTTTTGTGCGTGCCGATGGCTTCATAGGCTTGTCTCGTCAGCATGTTAAAAGCCCCGATACCCGTCCCTTGCTTCGAACGTTCGCTATTGGCCATCCACGGTCGTTTAAAATAACTGAATCCGAATAAGAAAAAGGCGACGAAAGCCTTCAGCCAAAATCCTTCTGCCTTAAGATTCGGCGTGAGCGTAAGATGATCAATCTTATTCGCTGAAGCATATGAAATCGCCTTAGAGAACGCTTCTTTTTCATAAATCACGTCGGCATCAGTAAAAAGCAGCCGGTTGCCCTGTGCTTGTTGATATCCCCGAAACAGAGCATAATTTTTTCCGAGCCATCCTTGTGGCAAATAGTCGATATGGATGACCTGAAGGCGTGACTCGCCCCGTTCAAGTTTTGATAAAATCTTCGCTGTCATATCCGTTGACCGATCATTGACGACAATCCATTCGACGTTAGTGTATGTTTGCTGAAACTGACTCAACAGACTTTCTTCAATTTGCTGTTCCTCATTACGAGCGGCTACGATCACACTCAGTAACTCGTTGTTGTTAGATACCCTTTGTCTCTCAAGCGGCTTCATTTTTTTCATGCCGTAGAACCCGTCAACGATAACGATCATCCAAAACAAAATCATCACACTTAAAAAAATCTCCATAGATCATCACATCCCGCGGTCTGTATTTTGTTCATAGGCGTCGACAGAGGGAAATTATGACTTCAAACTATATAGACTGCACCCATCTTTTATTCATTGTTCCACCGTTTATTTTATCACACATACTTTTCCCGTTTGATTCAAACGTGGAACGAAAGGGTATAAGGATTACAACATGTCGGATATAAGATTCAAAATAGCCATTTTTAATTCACAAATCAGTCTAGCTGTGATAAAGTTTTGTACGGCATGATTTGACATAAAGAAAGGAGATTCGATGAAACAAGCAACACCAGTATTTATCATTTCAGTGATTCTTTCCGTTATTTTTGTTTTATGGGGCGCGATTGCTCCTGACAACTTGGAATCGATCTCTACAAGTGTGCAAGGCTTTTTGCAGACGGAGTTCGGTTGGTTTTATCTCATTGCAGCAAGTGTGTTTTTGATATTCATCATCTACCTTGCTTTTTCAAAATACGGAAAAATTAAATTAGGCAAAGATGATGAAGAACCGGAATATAGTACCATCAGTTGGTTCGCTATGTTGTTCAGCGCTGGCATGGGGATCGGCCTTGTATTTTGGGGAGTAGCCGAACCCGTTTCCCACTTTTTCAACCCGCCTTATGGGGATGGACAGACTGAAGAAGCAGCCAAGAGCGCCTTGCGTTTCTCATTTTTCCATTGGGGACTGCACCCATGGGGTATTTATGCGTTAATTGCATTAAGCCTCGCCTATTTCAAGTTTCGTAAGGATGCACCCGGAACGATCAGCGCGACATTCTATCCGCTGCTTGGAGAAAAAGTCAAAGGTCCTATCGGAAAAGTGATTGATGTCATTGCTGTGTTTGCTACGGTCTTTGGCGTTGCAACATCGCTCGGACTAGGTGCAGTGCAAATCAATGGCGGTATTTCATACTTAAATGACGCTATTCCAAATAGCATTGGCACACAGCTTATTATTATTGCAGCTGTGACGGTGTTATTTATGCTGTCAGCCGCATCAGGCCTTGGGCGAGGGATCAAATGGTTAAGTAATACCAATATTGTGATCGCTCTCTTACTTATGTTGTTTTTACTGTTTCTTGGACCCACAAATTTCTTAATGAATCTATTCACGTCCACATTGGGTGGCTATATAGAGAATCTGCCTTCAATGAGTTTGCGACTGTCACCGTTCAGTGATGAAAACAGCAGCTGGATTCAAAGTTGGACCATTTTCTACTGGGCTTGGTGGATTGCCTGGGCACCATTTGTCGGTACATTTATTGCTCGTGTGTCCCGCGGCCGGACGATCCGTGAATTCATCATTGGTGTTCTCGCCGTGCCGACGGTTTTCTGTGCTCTATGGTTTGCGATTTTCGGTGGATCAGGTATACACATGGAAATGTTTAAGGATGCTAATATTTGGCAAGCTATGGGAGAAGGTGACAATGTGGAAGTAGCTTTGTTTGCTGCTTTAAGTCATCTGCCGCTTAGTTCGATTGTATCCATTTTGGCCATTCTCTTAATCAGTTCATTTTTCATTACTTCCGCGGACTCAGCAACATTTGTGCTTGGAATGCAAACAACGAATGGCATGCTCAACCCGCCCAACTCAGTTAAATTCACTTGGGGAATTATCCAGGCAGCATCAGCGGCCGTCTTATTATCGTCAGGTGGTCTTAATGGTTTGCGAACAGCATCCATTGTATCTGCTTTCCCGTTTGTGTTTATTTTAATACTCATGATGTTTTCGCTGCACAAAGCGCTGCGAAAGGAGAAACTAAAGCCGCAATCGAAGAGAAAGGCATCGTAAAGCCCACGAAGCAATCGTTCTAGACATGATTTAAGAATCGTATCATGTTTAAAGAAAAAGGGTAGTATACATCATAAAAGGTTAGGAGGATGGAACCATGAAACTATACAACGTCCGAAAGGGACAATTTGTCTATTTTAATAATGAATTGCATAGGGTTTATTCAGTCAAGCCCTTTTTCAAAAAGTCCATTCACCTCATTCGGCTAAAAGACTTAGAACAACACATAACTGAAGCAAAGTATATTGAACGCTATAAGCCGCAACATCTTGACAGCTTTATCTACAACCGCAAAAGGTATACGCTTCATAATGATAAAAGAGCTGATAAGGGCGATTATATTTTAATTATGAAGCCAACACCTGATTCACTTGACCACTATGCCCTGCACTCAATTGAAGAGGTTTCGGATGTGGAGCAATATGGGGTCATCAGTAATAAGTCCAACGGTATTAAGCATAATGAGTATTGGCTGTTGATGCCAGGACGTGAGGATGGTTCCAAACTCATTGATGTCCAAAACACAGAAGATATGGAAGATACGGACTTAGATGAAGAGGCCTCAGAGGCTGCCTTCCTTCCCGACCTGATGATTGGTGATGTGTATCAAAGGGTGAATGGTGATGTGAAAGCCATGGTTGTCGCCGTCCAAGGGGACACCGTGGTATTGGGCGGCGACTTGGAACTGACAAAGAAGGAGTTAGCTGACTCGGAAAAATGGAAATACATTTATAACCTTTTGGATCAATGATGGTTAACTTAAGAGAATATTAGATGTAGAAAATCCCGGCTTCAAGCTTCAAGAAGCCGGGATTTTCCTATTTCTTCAACATTCATCAGGCATCCCTCACTAGTCAGAGTGTTATTCATTTGTAAGGCTTCTAAGAGCTACAATACCCTGGTATGATTAATGACTTGCTGTTTTGACTGTTCAGAGCGATATAATTGTTCAAGTTCGCTTAAGGTGAGTTCGTACAATTGATGATTTGTCTTATACACACCTAAATGGAGCAGTCTGTCAATGTAGAATTGCTTCTTTTTCTCAATAGCCTCACGAAGTTGAGTACCCATCTGACTTCCCTTCTTTCTTCCGTGATATGTTGTGTCAAATCAGTCATCGTTTCCCTTGTTCATGTCCATTCATCTTACAACTTTAGTGTATTAGCTTTTTATTGAGCAGATATAATGATGAAGTAAAAATTCCGTTAAGATCCTCAAAATAAAAAACCTCGCTAAGCGAGGCTGGGTCCAATCTATCGTTATGAGGGGCCTATATAAGCAGCCATTTCATTAGTGCCCGCCGTAAAAATTAAAAAAAGGGACATGATTCATGCCCCGTATCACTTGACCCTCTATTATCTCTACTTATAATGGACGCATCACAAAGTCTAAGGAAGCTTCTTTATGATCGCCTTTGTCTTCAAGTTTTGTTAATAGTTCATCTCGAACACCTTCGGCGACGTCGGTTTCAAGCCATTCATCGCCTTCGAAGAAGACTTGCGTAATGAGGGTTTCGTGCCCCTCAGCTTGAAACATTATATGAAGATGAGCAGGACGCATCGAATGTTGATCCATGTATTCAAGAAATTCTCCCGTTGGTCCATCGGTTGGGATAGAATAGGGAATCGGTACAATGGTTTTAACCTCAAAATCACCGTTTTCATCCGTGTAGAAATGTCCTCTTAAATTAAAATCCGGAGCATCGGAATCAAAATTGGAGTATTTCGCCGAGTTGTCGTTATGCCACATTTCTACGTGAGTGTTGGCAAGCGGTTGGCCATCAATATTACTGACATTGCCTTTAAAATACAAGACTTCACCAGGTTCATCCGGTCGCTTGGGCAGCACCAACGGTTGACCCGGTTCACTTTCCACTAAAGGCGAACCTTCAACAAAATAAGGTCCTAAGAGGGAAGGCTGGGTTCCGGGCATTTTCGAATACATCGCTTGCAGGACATGCGTTTCTAAGAAAACGTCAGCATACAGGGGCAGTTCGCCTTTTTTACCCAAACGATCAGCCCAATCAACAAAATTGGTATACTCTTCGTGGTTCAATTTGGCTTCCTGTAAGAATGATTTCATGTGCTTGATGAACAAGTCAAAGACTTCTTCGACACGTTGATTTTTTTTCTTAGCTTGCTGTTGCTGCATGATATCTCGACCTCACTTTTAAATTTTTTATTCACCTACATCCGAGAGACGGCTGTTTTGACTGACGCATGATTCAAGTAATCTCGGCCCAGAAGTTGATTGACTTGCCCGCATTCCTCTTTCTTAAGCAAATTTCTAATCCTGGTGGACGATATAATTTCTCCATCTTCACAAGTGACAAGCGGTTGAACATTGACATGAAAGTGCTCAGCGAGTAATTTAACATCGCCCTCTTTCCCTTTACCAAAGGTGAAGTTAGGTCCTACCCATAACTCCTTGGGTCCAAGATGACGAAGTTCTTCTATAAATGCTGAAGCGGGGCGGGAGGCATACTGTTTGTTAAAATTCGCGATCACAAGATAATCAATGTCAAATGCCTTGATCAGGTCAACCTTTTCTTCCACCGTTGTTAATATGAGGTTATTTTGAAAAAAAGTGCGGGGAGGAGGATTAAATGTATAAACAACCGATGGCACATTGAATGCCCGCGCTCGATTGGCTGCTTTTTTTATCAATGTTTGATGTCCGCGATGCAGCCCATCAAACGCTCCAATCGAAACAATGGAAGATGATAAATCCAGTTCGCCGTTATGGTAGATGTGCACGATGATCCCCTCCTCTTAAAATAAGTACATCAGTTTTTGAAGTAATTCACATCATCTGGATTGATCCAAGTGTCGTTAACCCATCCATTAAGGTCATAATCACTCATGCACTGCTCAGCAAACTGTACATACTTATCTGCTTCACCCGAATCTTGAGCGGATGTTAAGTTCTCCAGTCGAATATTTTCATGGTTGCCGGAATAGTTGCGTTCATAAAGTTCATGTCTGCCTGCGTATTCCGTGCCGACGACATCCCAAAGCAACTTAATGAGTTTTATTTTTTCCAAAGCTTGAATATCATTGGAGCCTCGATAAATGCGATCAATCAGTGAACGCAGCTCTGGATTTTTAAAGTCTTCAGCACTGGATGGTTGAACAATGAGGTTGCCTGCGACGACGTTTTCAATAATCTCTTTAATTTTCGGCCAGCCTTCAGACATAAACACACGGTAGGAAAGCCCATAATTCAGGTTGGGCACCACTGTCCCATTTCTGCTCTTATCTGGATTCAATGCCATGGAATCACTAAGGGACCAGAACATATTTCTCCAAGCGAGAACTTCACCCACATTCGATTTGACCCCTCGGAACTGGTCCGTTCCACTTGTTTTAACCGCTTTAATCAGGAGTCCTGAGATAAAATCCAGTTTGACAGCAAGCCGTGTGACACCATGAAGCGTAAAGCGCTGTAAGAAGCCACTCTCTGGGAAAAAGCTGTTAGCCTTTTCGACATCTCTGTAAATAAAGACATTTTCCCACGGGATCAGTGCCTTCTCAAAAACAAGCACAGCGTCATTTTCATCAAAACGACTGCTTAATGGATAATCAAATGGACTGCCCATGACAGCCGCGTTCATTTCGTAAGACTGTCTGCAGATGAGCTTAACGCCGGGCGCATCCATTGGAGCGACGAACGCTAGAGCCATATGCTCAGATCCAACAGGAACAGCTCCGTAATGGGCAACAAAATTATAATTGGTTAACGCGGAGCCTGTCGCAACCATTTTTGCCCCGCTTACAATAATGCCTTCATCCGTTTCTTCTTCCGCTTTAATAAAGACATCTTCTACCGCTTCAGTTGGTTTATTACGATCTACTGGGGGATTAATGATCGCATGGTTGAAAAACCAATTCTTTTCTTGCGCTTCCTTATACCACCTTCGGGCATTGTCAGCAAAGGGGGCATAATACTCAGGGTCTGCACCTAAAGTCGCCATAAAAGACGCCTTGTAATCAGGGGATCGACCCATTTGTCCATACGACAGGCGGGCCCACTCGGCAATCGCATCTCTCGTTTCAAGCAGATCCTCCCTGCTATTATCAAATTGAAAGAATTTGTGAGTATATCCGCCATTGCCGGTATCTGTTGTCGTTGTTAAAATATCCTTTGTTTTATCATCATGGAGGGCGTCATACATTCTAGCAACAGACCGGGCCGCATTCCGAAAAGCGGGGTGAGTCGTTACATCGTCGACTTTCTCTCCATGAAACCAAACTTCACGCCCATCTCTTAAGCTCTCTAAATACTCTTCACCCGTTAGTGGTCGATTTGTTTTTGTTTGTGTAAGGGTCATTATTTCTCCTCCTTCGACTGTTTTACTCGAAAATATTTAAAAGACTGCGCTGTTTTCGAAGCGCTTTCAATACTGTAATTACAGTATAATCAATATTCAGAAAGGTTGTAACTGTAAAAAAATATAGTATATTGATGAACCATTTTATATATTTGTGGTTAATGATGATCACTTCAAGTAACTGTATGCGAACGATCATCGATCGTCTGCATCGCAAAATACATATTGATAGCCAATTGATATTTAAATCGTCCCGTCCCTGATTTTAAATCTTCTTTGCAGAAACGTTCGATTCTCTCAAGGCGATAGCGTAAGCCTGCTATCGATAAATAAAGGTCATTGGCTGTTTGCTGCAAATTACCATTATTATCTAGATAGAATTTCAAGGTTTTTAAAAGATGACTTTGGTTGTCCTTATCATACTGAATTAAATCACCAATCATATTTGTACAAAATTCCATTAAATCTTCTTGATCCGTTCCTTTTAGAAGCAAAATCACAGGTTCTAACTCTTCATAGTAAGAAATCCGACTGTTCTCCGGGTAAATGAGTCTCATAAAATCGCAAATCCGCGTCGCATCCTGAAAACTTTTGGCTAACTTTTTTAAGCTGTCAGCTGCGCGTCCAACCCCGATATAAGTTTTATTGTCCATAAATTGATGATCAATAGCCGATTGAAGACGGATTGTAAAGGTTTCTATATTTTCACTGTGGTTTTCCGGTAAAATCAATACAATATACGTATCCTTTAAAAAGATATCAAGCGATGGATAACAGGTGCTGAGATACTCTAAGATGGGCTGATTGTTGTCTGAAGGATCCACAGACAGAGTTAGAACGCGATTCCTATTGTGCGGCTGGAACTCAAATATATGGCTGCCAACTTGAAGGGTTGCTTCATCTTTTTCACCGCAGATAAGTTCGTCAAAGAAGTCTTCTTTCTTTTTCCATTGAGACTGTGTTAATTGAAATTGATGAAAGATTTTAATCGAACAAATCGTCAGCGCACGTTGAATCATTAGTGCTTCTTTTTCCTGACTTTCTTCCTCCCCAATTACAAACATCCGCCCCAGATCTTTACCCCCTGCATGAATCGGGTACGTTTCGACCATGGAATGATTCGCGATGACATCATGAGGATTCTCCAGCCATTTTTCGTAGATGGCAGCGTCTTTTTCTAGGAAAGCGCCTTCATTCTTTCCATACCAATAATCAATACTGACACTCTTCTGCAGGGAGGAAGCAATGACTTTGAGCATGCTGGATAAGCTCGCATCTTCTAATAGTAAATCAGTTAATTGTTTTTGAACATGATCAGATTCAATAATATTTTCGTTTAATTCTTTGATTCTTTTATAAGACCGGTCTAATTCAGTGAGTAACGAGTCGGCATGATAATACCGTAAATCCTCCTGCTGTCTGTCATCATGAGGCTTCACCGTTTGTGCGACAAAATAGCAATAAGGATCACCTTGTCCCCGGCATTTTTCTTCATGAACCAGAATTTCCTTACCAAAAACTTTTGTCAGGTACCCGCTCGCATACCCAACAAGGGTCCAGCATACTGGATCCTTGCTTTCTCCATAATGATGGATATGCTCTTCAACTTCATAGGAATGTCGCCAATACCCTGTAAAATATAGCGTGTCGTCATCATACTCAAGTTGATCCGGCTCTACTGTTACAATGCCTTCCAAGGTATGAAAAGCGGGACCAGCAAACATTAATTCTTCGGTCGAATCCCAGTTATAACGCTTTTCCAGATCTTCTGCAGCTTTCATTCCGCAGGCCCAACCGTACCGCATCAGAAATCCTTTAGCCCGTTCCATACTCAGAGTATCGACTAGATCTCTGCGTAAGATCCCTAATGCTTCGACCGACATAAGGGCCATCCGTTTGTTATTGATTTGGATAATGCCCGTGCGCGGGTTCACATCCATAAGCTGTTCCAATGACAAATGATGAGCTTTCATTTCATCACTCACTTTTTTTTGACATAAATTCATTTACGATTGTACAAGGGGACTTACATTGGAAAACTGTCCACAATAAAAAGCAAGAGGTTGACCCGGGTGATACTCAAATGCCTTGACTTCTCCAAGGAAGAGCACATGGTCTCCACCGTCATATTCCGCCCATGGGACACACTCAATGTGAGCAAGTGAGCCTTTAATGCGAGCCCCTAAGCCTGTTTCCTCCCATTCAAACGGCAACTGTTCTTTTGGCTTACCAGCAAAATGCATCGCGGTATCCCGTTGATTTTCATTCAGAACATTCGCAATAAAATTATTATGCTTCATCGCTTGAAGAGCTTTAGCATTCTTGTCTACAGAAACCAAAACAATTGGAGGATCTAATGATACCGAGGTAAAAGAATTGACGGTAAACCCATGAGTCACCCCTTCCGTTTCGGTTGTGACGACAGTGACACCTGTTGCAAAACGCCCCATGCAATTTCTGAATTCCTTTTTATCCATTATAACATCTCCTCTCCGTTTTTTAAGCGCTTTCAATATACCATTATCATAACAACTGAGGATCATGGCATGAACGGCAAAAATATATAGTATTTTTTTATTTTTCTATACAATTAAAATAATAATTGAACATGATATTATTCTGTGTATTTGAAAAATATGTGGATTTTATCCCAGATTAAGGTTATATTATAGATAAGAAGTCATTGTAGGGGGCCATTATCATAGAAACCTTTCGTGATCACTTATTTAAAGAATTTCAAGAAGCGTTAATTACGGACCTGACAGAGAAGGAAATATCATTTATTGAATGGTTGGCAAAAGAACATGCGACTCGAACAAAGAATTCGATGCTTAAGACTTGATTAAACGTGAATATCACCTGATGCCGCTTTGTCTACAATCGTATCTCATCTATTTCCTAAAAGATAAAAAAGTGTGTGGTCGGACATAGTGATGTCCTTACCATACATTTTTTTTTGAATCCTGGGGCAAGCTTCACAGTAATCATAGTGAATAAAATTCATCTGACTTAAACACATTAATAGTAATTGTATTCGAGCCAAAGTCATGTTACAGGGAGGAAATATGATGGACTCCACAGAACAGAATTCAGACAAAGATCGCCACTTAGAAACCCAAATTCATGAGCATCAGCAGCATTTAAATCTCAACGCATCAGAACTCGGTGATCTATGGGGTAATTACATGGGTGATACCATGTTCTCTTGTATATTTGAACATTTTTTAGAAACAGTCAAAGACGAGGAAGTTAAAGAGCTGATCTTATTTAGTCAAGGGATCTCTAAGCGGCATATAGATACGATTTCCGAACTCTTTGTTAAAGAAGGCATTCCTGTACCAGCAGGGTTCAGCTCCTCAGATGTCAATAAAGGGACGCCACGTCTGTTTGACGATACCTTTATGTTATTCTACATCCAGCAGATGACCATCGGCTCATTCGGACAATATACAAGGGCGCTATCAGGATCCATACGCCAGGACATTATGGACTTCTATCGACAATGCATTAGAGAATCAAATGAAATTTATGAACGAACAACGCATCTTTTGCTTGAAAAAGGAACAATAACCAAATCACCCAAAATTCCGTATCCAAAAAAGGTCGAGTTCGTCGAAAAAAAGTCATTTAACTCGCTCTTTACAGGAAAGAACCGGCCATTAGCATCCATTGAAATCAAATATTTGAATAATAATATTTCGTTCAATATTTTAGGAAAATCCATCATGATGGGTTTTAGTCAAACCGCTTCTTCAAAAAAATTACGGAAATTCTTTCAAGACGGCAGGGACCTTGCTGATAAACAAATCAAGCAATTCGGAGGGATATTAGCCAATGAAAATATCCCCTCTCCTATGATTATGGATCCCCATGTCTCCGATTCGAAAATCCCTCCGTTTAGTGATAAATTAATGGCCTATCATGTGAGTATTGCGAACCAGTTAGGATTAGAAAACATCGGCGTCGCGATGTCGAGAACCTTGAGACATGATATTCATGTCAAATACGGGAAGTTTATAACTGAAATAGGGGCCTATGCTAATCAAGGACAGCAAATGATGATTGAAAATGGTTGGTTAGAACAGCCACCGTTAGCCACCGACCGCGACCAAATTGTCCGAACACCTCATTAGATGATGCTTATCCTTCTTCATCCAGGCCAGATGATAAGGATAAGACGTTTCTTTGACCTTCAACTAAAACATCTGGATATTTGCTACATAGAGTAATATGTAAGCAAACTTTATTGGAGGTCAAATAACCATGTTGATTTATGTTGTCCAAAATGGGGACACCCTTTGGGACATTGCCCGCCGTTTTGGTGTTGGAACAAATGTATTAATCACAGTCAATGAGATTGAGAACCCAAATGTGCTGGTTGTCGGCCAAGCGCTTGTGATTCCTGCTCCGAACCGCTATCATGTCGTCCAACCGGGTGAGGTTCTCTGGCGGATTGCCCAAAGGTATGGCACAACAATAGATGCGATCGTAGAAAAAAATAATATTGCAGATCCCTCGCAGATTTATCCCGGGCTTGTGTTAACCATTCCAGCTCGTTTTCATACCGTTCAGTCAGGACAGACCTTATGGACTATTGCCCAGCGATACGATACATCCGTTCAAGCGATCGCTGCAATGAATGGGATTGCCAATCCAAATAGGATCATCCCGGGTCAGATATTAGAAATCCCAGAAGCTAAGGATCCTGTCATTGAAACCAACGCTTATATCACAACAACCGGGGAAGACGCCCAAAATCTCGTTAGGCAAGTTGCACCTCATTTAACCTATTTAAGTCCATTCAGCTACGGCATTAAGGCCGATGGATCCCTTCTGCCTCTCAATGATCAAACGCTTCTACAAACAGCCATCACAGAACAAATAGCACCATTATTAGTTTTAACGAATTTTAACGACGGTTCGTTCAGCTCTGATTTAGCGCAAACAATTCTCAATAATCAGGACATACAGGAAACGTTAATCACAAATATCCTAAATGCCATGGCAGAAAAAGGGTATCGCGGACTAAACATTGATTTTGAATATGTCTATCAGGATGATAGAGAACAGTACAATCAATTCCTCCGTCACGTTGTAAGTCGCTTACATGAGCATGGTTATCTCGTATCCACAGCTCTCGCCCCGAAAGAAAGCGCCGATCAAGAGGGGCTACTTTATGAAGCGCATGATTATGCTGCACATGGTGAGATCGTCGATTTTGTCGTATTAATGACGTACGAATGGGGTTGGGCCGGCGGGCGGCCTTGGGCGATTGCACCGGTGAATAAAGTCCGCCAAGTGTTGGATTATGCCGTCACCGTTATCCCGCCCGAGAAAATTTTAATGGGGATGCCGAATTATGGACGTGACTGGCAACTGCCTTATGTGTCTGGAGAAACCGTAGCTAAAACTATCAGTCCGCAAGAAGCGCTCAGCCTTGCCGCTCGCTATAACGCCAGCATCCAATATCATGCCGAATATCAAGCCCCTTATTTCCGCTATACTGATGACCAAAACAATGTCCATGAGGTTTGGTTTGAGGATGCCCGCAGCGCTCAAGCCAAATTTGATCTTGTCAAAGACTATCATTTAAGAGGGATCAGCTACTGGGTGCTTGGCCATTCATTCCCACAGAATTGGCTGCTGCTCGAGGATAACTTTGACATTAAACATATATAATGGCCTCTCTCTTTTATTTAGCCTTCAAGAAAAACAGGATGCACAATGCATCCTGTTCCATAATGTTATTCAAGATTGGCGTGTCTGCTGTACATACCACTGGAGTTGAGCCCGCGTTTTTCCATAATGCGAAGAATAATCGCATCAAAAGTGAGTAACAGTGTCTGTTCATACAATGAACCCATTGGCTGAATTGTGTCATACCCACCGTCCTGCTGGTCTTTCGGGGCTCCCGGTATTGTCAGTGTCAGATCAGCCATGCTTCCTAACGGAGAGTCAGGGAAGATGGTGGCGGCAGCTGTCGTGCCACCAGTCGCTTTGGCCTTTTCAGCCATAGCCAGGAGGCTTTTTGTACCTCCGGATCCAGAAGCAACAATTAACAAGTCATCCTGCTCCATTGCAGGTGTGACCGTTTCTCCCACGACGAAGGCATCCAGTCCCATGTGATATAACCGCATAGTGAACGCCTTGGCCATAAGACCGGATCGGCCGGCTCCAGCTGTAAAAATGTTTTTGGATTCAAGAATCGCCGTAACGAGTCGTTCAGTTGTTTCACTCTGGATCACAGCCTGTCCCTGTTCAAGTTCTCTCAGAATGGAAGTCACATAATCAGTTGTCCGCATGATGATCACACATTCTGAGTGATGAGTTTGTGCATATCTGCCGCAACTGCCGCTTTATCACTCTCACCCGTAATGCCGCCGCCAACGATCACATGGTCAGGATTTAATTTGACGACCTCGGCCAATGTATCCTTTTTAATCCCGCCAGCAATGGCTGTTTTCGCATTTTTAACAACACGTTTGATCGTTTCTAACTGACCGAAGGCATTTTCACCAACAGCTTGCCGATCATAGCCTGTGTGCACACAAATATAGTCGACACCAAGTTGATCAATTTCTTTGGCCCTTTGTTCAAAGTCCTTCACGTTAATCATATCAACGAGAAGTTGTTTCCCATTTTTCTTTGCTTCTTCCAAGGCTCCCTTAATGGTTTCATCGTCTGTAGCACCAAGAACAGTCACGATATCTGCACCAGCTTCTGCAGCTTTCATGACTTCATAGCCACCTGCATCCATGATTTTCAAGTCAGCGAGCACTTTCAGATTAGGAAAGGCTGTTTTCATTTTATTAACAGAGCTTAATCCCTCATTAATCACAACAGGGGTACCGATTTCGACGACATCAATATAGGGTTCGACTTCTTTTACCAATTCAATGGCTTCTTCAGTCGTGATTAGGTCAATAGCGAGTTGTAGTTCCATTTTCTTGACACTCCAATGGTTTGTTTAATTTTGTTAACGGTGCTAGTATATCACTTGAACCTATTTCTAATAAGTACGCACTTCAAGAACATATAGTATCCCAGAGGATACTGCCCGAAAACAGATAGGAGGCTAGAAAGATGAGTCGCCAAGAACATATGACGTTTAACTGTGATAAGGAATTAACACTGTCAGTCATCGGTGGCAAATGGAAAATGCTGATTATGTGGCATCTAGGGAACCAAGGGACGAAGAGATTCGGTGAATTACGTAAACTCATCCCGAATATCACGCATAAAATACTTGTTAAACAGCTGCGCGAACTTGAGGAAGATTGTATTGTCCATCGAGAAGTGTATCCTGTTGTACCACCCAAAGTAGAATATTCACTTACGGAACACGGGGAAAGTTTGATGCCCATTCTTGTATCAATGTATGACTGGGGCCGAAATTATCGGAAAAATGTCATTGAAAAGAACTCGGAACACGTGTCTCAGTAACTATACAATAACGTTCAAAAGCGCAGAACAGAACACTCCGTCCTGCGCTTTCTTTTGAACTAAAGGAGAGAACATCTGAACAAGGATCCTCTTTACTGAAAACTATTGTACAGGATGCTCCTTCATCACTAACCTTGATGTTGAATCCCCTTCTATTAATGTAGCTGATATTCTCTCGTTTCTAACTGTAAACGGTTCATGACGACACATGTCCATCAGCGTATTAACGGCTAACTTCCCGATCTCTTGTTCATTCTGTTTCAGGCGTGTGAAATTCCAACCAAGCACATTGTACTCTGGTCCATCAAAACAAAGAATCGACAGATCATTGGGCACGCGCAGGTCAAGTTGTTCGGCCGCTCGTTTGGCTAACACAGCAATATTATACTCAAAGGCAAATAAAGCAGAAATATGGGGGTTTTTTTGTATATGCTGCTTGATTACCTCAATATCTTCTTCTATATCTGCCTGAGGAATCGGAGCTGTGCTTCTGATATCGCTGCACCATAGATCCCTGTCGATTCTCACTTGCTTTTCGGCATAAGCCTCTATGATCCCATTAAACCGTGCCTCAATCGTTGTTGTTTCAATCATGTACGGGGAGAGAATGCCAATGTGATCGTGACCTAACTCAAACAAATAATTGATACCTAATTTGGCCGCCTCTTCATTTTTTGTGGATATCGACGTTGCTGCGACTGATTTAAAACACCGATCAATCAAAATAAATGGAAACTGATTTACAACCATTTTGAGAATTTCCGAACTATAATGTTCCGCTTGTGCCGGGAAAATAATTAAACCGTCCACGCCAAAGTCCAACAGCTCTTTAACAATCGTTTCTTCCCGCTTTGGATCTCCTAATGAGCGTTTCAATATAATAAAACATTGATTTGATGAAGCCTCTTCTATACTTGATATCAGGTGGCTCGTAAAACTGTCGTCAAAATTAGTGACGACAAGACCAAATAAAGGTTTCTTATTAGATGCTTTTGCCTGTCTGTTCATTTTTTTGTCCTCGGCAACAAACGTCCCCTTACCCCGTTGACGGTAAACAAATCCTTCAGCTGCTAATTTTTCGAGAGCCTTTTTACTCGTAATGCGACTTACCTGAAATGATTCTGATACCTCTTTTTCTGACGGTAGACGGTCACCTGCTTGATATTTATCAGAACCAATATCTTGCTTGAGTGATTGATATACTTGTTCATATAAAGATCTCATGGTTGTCACCTCAGATCGTTAACAAGCCCTTTGATATATTTAAATCAATCATACCAAAGGGCTAAAGAAAGAACCTAATTTTTGCTTAGTTCAACAATAAAAGTCTTAATTTCATAGGGTTTGATATCAAATTCAAATGGTTGATCGATTCGTTTATCTGTCTCTATGGCACGCTCTAGTAAGTCACATTCCTGCCATGACATGATATTTAAATCACTCGTCATGGCTACCGTACTCCTTGCACCAGCAAATTCATGAAGACGAACAATCACTTGATCAGTATCTTCCGCTTTTTTCACGGCATCAATCATGACATGATCACGATTGACAGCAAACATGGATAAATGGTCTGAACCACCCGCTTGATAGGTTAATGGACAATTTAATGCCCATGCGTGCTGCACTGTCTGCCCTTCATACCAATCTCCCTGGTGCGGCAATAAGGCATAAGTAAAAGTATGTGTCCCTTGGTCTTGTTCCACGTCGGGATGTGTAGCTGATTTTAAAAGAGTGAGTCTCATCACGTTATCCTTAATGTCATGCCCGTACTTACAATCATTTAATAGACTAACCCCATAGCCCGTCTCAGAGAGATCAGCCCATTGATGAGCGACCGACTCAAATCGGGCATAATCCCAGCTTGTATTCCAATGCGTTGGACGTTTGACATTGCCATACTGGATATCATAAGTCGCTTCTGTAGCCCGGATATCAACTGGAAAAGCCACCTTAAGCAGCTGGTGTCGTTCATGCCAATCAACCTGGGTTTCAAAGTCGATACGCGGGTGATTCGCATATAGAACCATATTCTGTGAGATGATTGAATGTCCAAATGTCCAAGTGAACCGGATAACTATTCGAAGCGGACCCTCTTCGATGACCTCAGAACGGGTAAAATTGGTCACTTCCTTCATCTTTTCTTGATAAAACAAATCAATGTCCCAGGCATCAAAATTCAACGGTTTATCTTCAAATATTTGCAACACATTCCCTCGGGCTTGTGGAGCTAGCACATTGCGGTTTCTTTTCCGGTCGACGAGTTTGGTTAACTGACCATGACGGTTCCAAGCCATCTCATAATAGGGAGATATCACTTCATGATCAGAGATATCAAAGGCTGATGGCCTTTCGTCCTGATCATAAGCCTTGTCATATTGAATCGTCGTTTTGCCTAGAGAAGGAATATTGTTGACATTGACGAGCCACTGCCCCTCCGCCGTTTGTTGTGCGTCTAACAGGTTACCCTCTCTATCTTTCCATACTCTATCTGACTCTGTGCAGTCAATTGTAATAAGGTCACTTCGCTCCGTAGAGGATGAGTTGAAAATGGTGAACCGCTGTGTATCATCGCCGGTGACTAATGTTCCTGCAGCATGTGACCATGACAACTGAGCAAGCTCATGAGCCTGGGCATAGTCTTGCTGACTATCTTCATAGACTTCACGAATCGACGATCCCGGAATAATATCATGGAACTGGTTCCGCAATACAATCTTCCAACTTTCTGTCAGTTCTTTGCTGAGATAACTCGACCAATCTTCTAACAGAACACTGTTCAGCGTATTCATCCATTCGGTTTCTCTTAAGAGGGACTCCATTTTTCGATTCATCCGCTTGTTCTCAGCCTGACTTGTGTAGGTGCCACGGTGATATTCTAAATACAATTCTCCATCCCATGTATGGACATATTGATTCGTTTGATCGATCGTATCATGAAGCCGGGTGAAATAGTCATCGGCTCTCCCGGTTTTCACCTTAGGTAGCCCGGGCATGTTATCTAACCGTCTTCTCATTTCTAGCATCTCACGGTTAACACCGCCGCCCCCATCTCCATGGCCATAAGATAGCAATAATTCTTGATTGATATCCTTATCACGATAAGCTTCCCATATCCCTTTCACTGTTTTCGCTGTAATTTTTCCATTATACGTATAGAATCTGCGATCATCTTCGGGTGTCGTAATGAAATGGGTCAAGATTTCCGTTCCGTCTATCCCGCGCCACATAAATGTATCATGCGGCATTTTATTATACTGGCTCCAACTAATTTTCGTCGTCATAAATGTTTTAATACCCGACTTCACTAGAATTTGCGGAAGGGCCCAGCTGTAGCCGAACACATCCGGCAGCCATAAGTACTCCGAATCTTTACCAAATTGTTGCCGGAAAAATTTTGTCCCTAATAATAATTGCCGGACAAGCGATTCACCAGAGGTTAAATTACAATCCGCTTCCAGCCACATTCCCCCCTCTGTTTCCCAGCGCCCTTCTTCGACTCTTTTTTCAATCTGTTGGAAGATTTCCGGGTAATCCTGTTTGATATATTCATATAATTGAGGTTGAGTCTGCAAAAATGTGTAATCTGGAAATTGCTCCATTAATCGGAGTACAGTGGAAAATGAGCGCGCGGCTTTCTCTCTCGTATGCTTGAGCCGCCATAACCAGGCCACGTCGATATGGGTATGCCCAATCGCCTGAACAGTAACTGGATGATTTTTGGGCATGTTGTCAATCGCCTCATTAAGAAAAGCTTGCGCCTGATAGATGGTTTCATAAAAATCATCAGAACCTGGATACGACCAATCAATATCATGGAAAGCTTGATTTAACGCATGCAGCAAGGTTTGTCGTTCGGGTTGGGACTCCTGTAAGGTTTTCACTGTTTCAATTGCTGCCGTTGCCGTAAAGTAGAGATCATCAACTTTTTCATCCAAACAAGCTAGATAAGCCGTCTTCAATTGATGCTCCTGTAGGGTCGGGACACCTCCTCCTTCAAGGCCCGACCAAAGGCGAAAACACAATTCAATCGTTGTGCCCGCGAAGCTACTGTCAAAAAAGACTTCTTGATGATTCATATCAACACCCTGATAGGGTTCACCGTTCAGATAGAGCAGGGATTCGAATCCGGAATTCGTCCCTCCGCCTGTCTTGCCAAAATCAAATACGCCAACGATCTTGCGCCCTTTCCAATCATCCGGAATAGATATATCTGTTTTTAACCACAAATATTTATCCCGGCCTTCCCATCTGTCTCCAACTTGCATCGTTTGCCATGAACCAGCTTCTGAAGGTCTTTCTCCAATAGCTCCCTCTTCATCCATGCTAGTAGCAAAAGTCGAAATCAATTGAGCATTCCGATAACGATAAACATTCAATTCTTTAATCCGTTGATCTAATTTTTCAACTGTCCAAAATATAAGAACCACTCCTTTAGTTAGTCTGGTTATCCTTTTGTCGCTCCCCCGAGGCTAAATCCTTGGGACATAAATCGTTGTGAAAAAATATAGAGAATAACGGCCGGCAATGTATAAATGAATGAGAAAGCAGCTAACTTTCCGTACTCAACCAGACCGTAATTCCCGAAAAATTGATAGATCGTAACGGAAGCCGGGAATTTTTCTGGTGTTTGAATCAAAATATAAGGAACAAAGAAATTCCCCCAACTCATGGAAAAGGTAAAAATCGCCACCGTACATATTCCTGGAATCATAAGGGGAGCGACCACCTTGCGCAGTCCTTTCCACACAGACGATCCATCAACCCATGCTGACTCCTCCAATTCCAACGGAACGGCATCCATAAAATTTTTCATCATCCATATCCCGTATGGCAGCCCTGAAGCTGTTAAAAATAACATCGTGCCAACGAGCGAATCCTGCAAATTCAAAAATAGAAACATCTGATAAACCGGAACCATCACCGCCGTAATCGGTAAGGCCGTCATAAATAAGATGGTATACATAAAAGGTTGTTTATACTTAAGAGTATAACGCGAAAGCGGATAAGCTGCCATTCCGGCAACGACCACAACGAGTGTCGCTTGACCTAAAGACAGAAACAATCCGATGATAAAGGCTCGAATATTAGCTGGGTCGACTAATATTGAGACAAAGTTATCAAACGTTAGCGCATCCGGTAAAGTGAGAGATTGCTGTGCATTGGGATCAAACGACGCAAACAACATCCATAACAACGGTAACAAAAAGAAACAACCTATTGCTGTGAGAATCACATATGGCATCACTTTTTCCCATTTTAAACGGTTCATTCGCTGACCTCCTTCTCTATAATTTCACTTTCATTGAGCGGATGTAGCTGAGACTAGCAATAATGCCAATAATCAATAGCACTAACGATATCGCTGTCCCATACCCTAATTGATAATTGACAAAAGCTTGATTATACATAAAGATAGGAAGCGTTTGGGTCGCTGTTCCGGGACCTCCCCCGGTCATGGTATAAATTAATGTGAACACACCTAATGTCTGCAGCGTGACTAAGATCATGTTAGTCACAATCGACCCTTTGACCATAGGCAAAATCACTCTTATTAACACTTGAAATCTTGAGGCACCATCAATAATAGCTGCTTCTTCGATCGTTTTCGGAACATCGTCTAAAGAGGCTTGAAACACCATCATTGAAAAAGCGGTCCCATGCCATATATTAGCTATACACACACTAATCATTGGAAAAGAGTATAACCAGGTGATGGAGTGTAACCCCATCGATTCCAATATCATATTCAATGTTCCGTTATCACTTAGAAACGCAACCCAGCAAAATGCCACAACAATTTCAGGGGTAACCCATCCCGCAATAACAATAATGCCAATGATCCGGCGAAACGATTTGTTTCTTTCCTTCATCAGAATCGCCAGAAGGAAGCCCAATACTTGTTGGCCAATGACCGCTGAGAGAAGTAAAAAGATAATCGTTTTAACCACGCTAATCCGAAAATCCGGATCATGAAACATGCTGACAAAGTTGTCAAACCCCGTAAATTCAGTGCTTTGAGCCCCCGCGCCAGTCAGAGCTAAATCAGTAAAAGAAAAGTAAAACGTTAAAACAATTGGCCCGACAAAGAAAATCAATAATAAGATCCATGAAGGAAATAAAAAGAGTATGGATCTAAGCAATGTTGCGTCTTTTTTCCGCTTTTGACGCTTCACATGAGATGTTGATCTAACTGGATCGGCATTCATATTAACACCTCTTCCCTATTCAAATCATAGCTTCCTTTCTGAAGTTATAGAAAGGAAGCCATAAGATACCCTTACTCTTCCATCACTTTATCTTGACCCACTATATCTGTAACATTTTTCTTATATTGTTTGGCTGCCTCTTGGGGGGTTAACTTATCGGTAACGACATCTTCTACAAGTGATTGAATGGTCGTTGATACATTGGGATATTTGGCTACAGCCGGACGAAAATGGGTCGTCTTCAGAAACTCTGTCGCCTTTTCAAACATCGGCATATCTTTGTAATCGGATTCTTTAGCAACATCCTTACGAGGAGTCAGGCTCCGTTCTTTCAGCAGCAGACTCAAGTTATGTTCTTGACTAGAAGCCATTTTGATAAATTCCCAGGCCAAATCCTTACTATTGGAATTTTTCGGAATAGATAAGGCCCAGCCTCCTGACATAGACGTGGTTCCAGGCTCTTGACCTTTTTCCGTTGGCATGGGAGCATAACCTAAGGCATCAAACGCTTCCGGCCATGGTGCCGGTCCATCTTCATGCCAGTTCCCTGTTTGCCAAATACCATCAAGCCCAATCGCAAGCTTACCTTGAGGCATTAATTGTTGGTAAGCCACAGTTCCCCCTTGCCCATTTAATACTTTAGAAAGACTTGGGCCAAGTCCGTTCTCATAGACCGTGTCAATAAACTTGAATGTATTTAAAATCCCGTCACTTTTCACAATCCATTTTTGGGATGCTTGATCGTATAAAGGATCACCTGTTCCGTACAATAACATCTCGAACGTTTGCATGGAGGTGGCTTCACCCGTGGCTTTCCCGGAGTTCATCCATAAAGGAACCACATCGTCTCCGAATGTTTCTTTAATGGTTGTTGCTGCCTGTAAAATATCATCCCAATTTTTAGGTTCCCACGGGACAGGAAGTCCTGCCTGTTCGAAAAGTTCCTTGTTGTACCAGAGTCCACGAGAATCGGTATTGTATGGCACACCATAAACCTTGCCATCCTGTGCAATGACGCCCTTTTTGATCTTTTCAATATATTTATCCCATTCACTCCAATTTTTCACACGATCATCTAGCGGCTCAAGGTAGCCTGCACTGGCATCGGAATTGATCATAAATGTGTCTTCCGTCACGATATCTGGAGCTGTGTTTTTAGATTTAAGCAGGAGGGCGATTTTAGCAAAATAGTCCCCTTCAGACACTTCAAGCGGAGCTAGGTTTACATTGACATCAGGGTGGGCTTTCTCAAACTCCGGTATGATTTCATGATTCAGCCAATCGATAAGACCTTTGTTCGTGCCCCCTCCAGAGCGAAATGTAATGCTAAGCTCCTTCTTGGAATCTCCTTCTTCATTGGTGCTTGATGTACCAGATGAACAGGCTGACATAACAACCAGACAAGCCAAGATCATTGAAGCAACGGCTAAGCCTTTCTTCTTGATCAACCACAAACTCATCATCTCCTTATATCATTTTTGTCAATGGAAACGATCAATCTCAGTTAGGTAAGCGTTTTCAAAAAAATATAAAAGTTATAGTGGTTCCTTTCATTTATTCCGACATTCTATCGCCCTCCATCTTTCATACTATTGATCCTCCTAAGAAACTGGATTGTTGGATAAATAACTTACTTGATATATATGTATATGCCAATATATTTATTAAGCTTTTTTTAATGTTTTTATATCGTTCATTCAAATGTTTCAGGACATGGCAACGACCAACCTGCATGCTCCTTGAGCCACCGAAGTCCACCCCTTACTCTAAGGCATATCCATTATTGTTTTTTTGAAATTGGTATAACTTTTGTAATCACTTTATGGATCCAGCCAACATAATTAATGGCCACCTGCTGTCAAAACAGGTGGCCACTTTCTCCTCATATTCATCTATTAGGCTTATTCATTTCACATTGGTTCCTCGTTTAAATCATTCATTGCCTCAGGGAAATCTATAAATGGATTACGATTTCCTTGAATGTCATAGATGGCTTGATTACGGTGTTTTTCGTAAAGATCAGGCGGATGGGACTGATGCCAATTGAGTAACAGTTCTGTGTCAATATCATCCTTATAGGTTGGTTCAATGTCATCAGGATACCTTAATAAAAAATATAACACAGCTCGAGCAACCGTTCCTTTAGCATATGCCGGTTCAAATAAGCCTTGATCGGCTTTGCCACACCCTTCTTCTACCTTCTTAATATTCACTTGACCCGGCTCGTAATCGGAAAAATCATGGTAAGGATAATTGCTTCTAATGGAGTTGCAAACAGGTTCACAGGTAAATAGGTGGTGAAGGTCACCGCGCATCGGCTCTTGTTCATTGAACCAAGATTGCGGCACGGTATGCTCACAATTATATTTGAGGTCGCTTGCGATGCGTACCAGTTGGGCCCTTGCCTTATCTTGATCCTCGTCCATCACCTTTTTGATCTCTTCTTTACGCTTTATGGAGGTTTCATAGTCCTCTCTTATAACCTCTTCTGCTTGACGCTTCTGCCCGGAGTAAATACTCGCGAGATGCCCATCCGGTCGTAAGTCAACCCAGGGATAAACATACTCACTTGGGTCGTACTGCACCTTGTTAGTATGCGTGTCTTGGAGAAGCCGTTTGAGTGACTGCATGATATCATCATTAGGACTGTCGAAATCAATGTTGCGATAATACTCCTCAATTGTTTGCTTATCTTGTTCTTCATCATAATAGGCTTTTTCGTCTTTATGGATGTTGGTTATCGTTTCTGTAAGGTGTGAGAGGATGGTACTGAGACGGTGGCGATCGGTTGATACCGAAAGAAGTCTTTCCTTTTGCTCGCGGCTTAAGGACATGTTCATTCCTCCTATATGGGAATCCTCGAGAAAAAAGCTCTTCTTCACTTCGACTAACGCCGGAAGACCATAACTCGATCAGCTTCTATCACCCGGCGAAAGGCGGGTGATAGGGCTGATGCAAAGGGGGTTCATGAGATCCGATACCTAGTTTGATTCCGTCGATGTCTGCTCGTACCGGGGATAGGTTTTGGCCATGTCGATCGCACTCTTTGCGTCAATATATCCCCATTGATCATCCAGTGTCGGTTGGGCCGCTGTCTGAAGAATGCTCTTCACATCGTTGGGGCTAAGATAGGGATTCGCTTCCAGCATCTGAGCAACGACACCGGCGCAAATCGGGGTTGCCATTGATGTACCAGATAACTGTAAATAATAGTCTCCAACGATCTGTTCAGGCAATTGGCTTTCCAAAGCGGAATCAGGGGCCAATAGGGAAATGATATCAGTTCCCGGTGAATAGATATCTGGTTTGACTAATGAATCGACAGTTGGTCCTTGACTCGAAAAGCGTGCGATCTGATCATCTGAACGCGGCAGGGTATTCTGATCATTTGTAGCTCCGACAGTGATGATAAACGGATCGATACCCGGTGTACTAATTGTCATTGGTTTAGGACCGCTGTTCCCAGCTGCGGCACAAACGACGATGCCTGCATGCCACGCTTCTTGTGCCGTTTGTGCCAAAGGATCATCTCTATAAGGTTCAACAGCTTCAGCTCCAAGAGAAAGGGAAATAACACGGATATTAAGTGATTCCTTATGACTGATACACCATTCAATCCCCTTTATAATGGTTGATAATCTTCCGCCTCCCTGTTGATTCAAGACCTTGACCCCGACCACTGACGCTTCAGGGGCAGGCCCAATGTAACTGCCATCTGATCGATACGCATTTCCGGCTACGTCACCAGCACAATGCGTCCCATGGCCATTATCATCATACGGTTCCTCTTGGTTATTCACAAAGTCTTTAAATGCGATTACCCGGTCCGTAGGTGTTGTTAAGTCATCATGAGGATAGACACCCGTATCAATGACAGCAACCGTTACGCCTTTACCAGTGAATCCCTGATCCTTTTGGATATCGACGGCCCCAATTTCCCTGCTTGCAACATTGAGAAAGGCAGATACATCTCGATCATAGAAAATACGGTCGACTGCTTCATGGTCCTTAATATACTTAATCATATCCGGTGTCATATTTCCGTGTACAGCATTTTTAAAGTAAAATTCGTCGCGAAGTAAATTATGCGAGTCGGCATGACAAGTCTTAAACATATCATCCTTTTTGTGCTGATCAATGTCCTTGGCTAAATAGACGATTACCGGCAGGGTGTCATAATGGCTTCTTGTTTCGTAGGGGTCTTCTTGTCGTTTGCGTCTCAGTTGATCGACCAAACCAGGATCTAGTAGACGGCCAGCTTCTTCAAACCAGACTCTTTTTCTTTCACTCATTTTTGTTGCCTCCTCGTTATTTTAGATTTCAAGTCCTACTTCCAAAAACAACGATGGCTTTGAACAAATGGGGTAATGAATGGCCATTCAATGCATGAACACCCTATAGGTCCATCTGTTAAACCAAAATCCTGTACATCTTTCAAAACGCCCAAGAACAAAAAAGACCTTAATCTAAAGAGAATCTATCTCTTATACTAAAAGCATAACTTTCGAAATGATCTCCATCAATGCAACTAAATGACTGTTTTTTCTGATAATACAACAGAAACTGATACCTTATATATAGCTCCTTAGGACCTGTTATTCTCCATTAACATCTATAGTGTTTATTATTTTTGAATGATTTCATCTAATATCGGCATCATGCTGGATATACATTATATTTTATCAGACCAAAGTCTATCCTATAGATAGATCGACAAAATATTGGAGTGTCATGTGTATGTTCCAGCCAAAGTTCGACTACTATATAGGGGATCTTGTAACCACACCTACCCATAGAGGCGTTTTCCAAATTAGCGGATACCAATTGGATTACAGCCAGCACCCTTTTAATCAAACTGAAGAGCCGACGTATATTTTATATAACTCGGTTGAAAAAGACTGTATTGAAGCCCCGCAAGAGGATATTGAACTGCTTTATAGGGGTTAGTTTGTCTAATTGGAGGATCGGGGCAAGTGCTACTTGGGGTAAACTTATGTCATAGCATAACAGATGGGACAACGCGATATAAATCAAACACAGCAATTGAAGCTGTTTTGATCATTTCAAATATAGGTATTGAATATGTCGACTATTTTTTATAAACGAAAGAATGTCGTCCATCTCTCGTAATCTTTTATCAAGGGACATTCGCTTAGATGCGCTCAGATCCTTTTCGTCTTCTTTCACATGCATATGGAAGGGTTCAGTTTCGGTTTGATAAGCCTTCCTTTCATGAGGTTCAGAATGAAATTTAATAATGATATTCCCAGAGGCATCATATAAGTCATATTGAAAAAACTCAATCTCATCTTGAATAATCATTTCGTTACAGTGCAATTTACTAAAGTCTCTAAAAACGATCACTCGACGATTTCTGTCATCAGGAACGGGGCGGATCTCCTCGATGATATCATCAAAATCTCTTGTAATCCTCGGCCAACTAGTTTTTCTCAGTCCGGTTCCCAAAGGTATCGTACTTTCTTATAAGATATTTCCAAGCAGAAGCATCAGTTTCTTCGTCTGCTGTCATATCTTTGGTCGCTTTCATGCCTAATGTTTGCTCGAATGGCCCCCCATATTTCTTTTCGTAGGCTATTAATTGATTAACAATGGTTACTTGGACACTGTTATTGTCATCAATATCATTTTCTGCTTCCCATTCATCAACGATATCTTGAACTTTGTGTAATTTACCTGTTCGCGAACGCCAAATTGTGGAACCAGAAATCCGGGCCTGTTTATTATTTTTATCTTTGGTATAGCCAATAAACCGACCTTCCTTAATCCAATTATTGATGGCCGTGATACTGACACCGAAATATTTGGCTAAATCACCTGTTGTATATAGTGTGAGATCTGATTGTTCCTTGGAAGCATATTCAGCCATTTGCTGAAACAATACATAATAATGTTCCTTTAAGATATTCGGGTCACTTAATACCTCTTCACTGAGTTGTTTATAAGCACTAGTATCAAGGGTTGTTTTATTTGCAAAATTAACTAGCATCTTAAAAAATAGTAAAGAGTCATTGGGTTGCTCAAAAATGCGTTGAGTTAATGCGTCAATCGACTGATCAACAAAAGCTTCTTTTTCATAGGCCGTAAACATTAATACCACCTCCACACCTCCATCATATACAAACTTAAAGCAAACTACAAGCCCAAAGTTTCTTAAACGATCCAACTGTTCTAAATTATTGCCATAATAACAGCATGCAAACCCTTTAATCTGAAAAGTAAAGTTGAAAATAACATTAACAGAATTTAAACGAAAAGTGTGTAGAAATTTTAGTGCGTTAGGGATGGGTATTGTCATATGAAATCAAATGATGTCTGTCAGGAAATAATTATAAACAGTTGAAATGAGTGAGGGATTCTAACCTTTACGGAATAAGGCAGCGATGCCAATGGCAAAGGGTTGCCATTAGCTTGAGTGTCTACAGTTCCTAAGCTTGTCAAGTTTGTCGATTTGTTTATCTAATTGAAGGATTCGATCAAGCGCTGTTTGGGGGTCAATGGTTTGATAATGATGATTCCCTCCGGGTTGTTCTTCAGCTTCATCAGCCAAAGCAACAACATGCTGAAGAGGGTTGCGTTCCAGTTGGCTTGACCCAGCTGGCAAATAAGAATCCGTGTGGAGTAAAATAGCCAGGGCAATTTCTTTCGCTGCTTGGCGATTTTCCCCGCTACGGATCAGTAGTTTATGAGCGCGATTGGCGCCCTTAATTGCATGAATGTCATTTTCTTTATATAAATCAAAATCCCATTCACCATTACGATACCAGTTATAATGGCCGATATCGTGAAGGAGACCCGCTTTAGCGGCTTGATCGGGATCAACATTGTTATTCTGTGCATAGGAAAAAGCGTGTTCAGCAACAGCAATCGCATGAGCGATGCCTGAGCGTTGTAGATACTTTTGGGCGATTGGATGGGAAAAAATTTGTTCTAACGTCACATTCCTCATTGCAAAAACTCCTCCAGTCTTGCCAGTCTTTAAGAAGCGTTTTAAGCAATAAATGACAATGGCAAAAAAATGATATTGCCAAACAATATAGCACGATTTTTATTGGAATGCAATCATTAAAGGTCCTATTTTCTTTCCCATTCATCCCTCTTCCGCATGTGGAACACTGAGTTATATTCCCTAACGCGAATTTAGTGTGCCCTTATTCTGTAATGGTTCCGCAGCCTTTCCTGCTTTGTTGTTCCTAACAAACATATAAAAAGACGCACCAAAGATGACACAATAACCAATGATACTTAGTAGATCCGGTGGCTGATGAAAGACGATCACACTAATTAATGCGGAATAGACAATCGTCGAGTAAAAAAAGATGGATATTTCCCTAGCCGGTGCAAATTTGTATGCAACGGTCAAACCAAACTGACCCAGAGTAGCAAACAAACCCGCTAAGAGCAGGTAGATCAACTGCTGCCATGACATCGGTTCATACGAAATGACCGCAAAAGGCACAAGCACAACTGTTGAGAAGAAGGAAAAATAAAAGACAACCGTATAATACTTCTCCTTATCTCCTAACACGCGCAACACTGTATAAGCTCCAGCAGCAAAGACAGCTGACGCAACACCTGCCATATATGGAAGCGCTTCGATCGAAAATGCCGGTTTAATAATCAATAGTGTTCCGATAAACGCGACGATAACCGAGACGATTTGATAGAACTTAGCCTTCTCCCGCAAAAATATCGCACAAAAAATGATTAATAAAAACGGGCTCATTTTGTTTAACATATCCGCATCTGATAAAACGAGATGATCAATCGCATAAAAGTAAAAGACAATGCCAAGCGTCCCTAAGGCTGATCTTAATAATAAAATCGGCTGATGTTCCTTTTTGCCAAAGATCCTTTCCTTATGGTGCCAAACAAATCCGAAGGAAATGACAGCCGTCACCAGATTTCTAAATAAGGTCTTTTGAAGCGTTGGCACATCTCCAGAAAGTTTCACGAAGGCCGACATCATCGCAAAACCAAAAGCAGATAGTAAGAGTAAGAGAATACCTTTATTTTTATCGCTCATATTGTCCTCCAGATACGTTTATTCTTCTCGCATATTTGCTAATCCTACAGTACATTAATCCAAAGGAAAGTCGCTGTCAATTAAATTGTTTGGCTATAACAAAAAAACCAATTCTTCGGTAAGCATCGAAGAACTGGCTTTAAAAATACACGGTTATGGATTACTCATTTGTAGATGTTGCTGCCCGATCATTTGAATGCCTATACAGTTCCTGTTGTTTCATTGTGCTCGACTCGTTCAAGGAAACGCTCGACCTCTTTTGGCGACGACAAAATCACCACTTTAGTCTCATCGGGTAATTGTGCCAGCTTATTCATGATTTCTGGCTTTTTAACTTTAGGGTAACTCCAAACCCATTTTAAAAATGGGAATGAAATTCTCTCATCGCACCCTTTTCCCATATCAGGCCTTGGCTTATTCCAATACTTAATCCTTCTTTTGATAATACGGCCGACACATATGACTCTCGATATATCTAGAAAAATAACCGTATCAGCGGCTTGAAGTCTGATGTCCATTGTACTGCCGTAATTGCCGTCAAAGATCCATGCATCTTTGTTCACCCGTTCATGTTGAACACGTCTTTGTTCTGCCTTGGGCGTCCCGACCCAATTCGGCTTCCAGAACATAGCATCCAAATGAAAAACCTCAATGTCTAGCTTATAACCCAATTGTCTAGCTAAAGTAGACTTTCCAGATCCACCTGAACCGATGATTGCAATTTTTTTCATAGACTCCCCAACCTCTGCGTCATATTTCTCCACCATTAATTTCGAGAACACGATCAATCCCCCCTTCATAACACTGGCACGAAAGCTAATCATTGGTCTGTGCTACAAAAATGATGTAAAATATTATGCATGTGGAATTTCCCCTCTCTATTGTCAGAGGAAAATTCTGCTTTTTTTAATGGAATAAGAACAACACGAAGGGGAACTGACGATGCCAACAGGATCAATGATTGATGCATTAGCAGTCATTATTGGCGGCTTTTTAGGAGCTTTTTTTAAAGATAAAATCCCTGAGAGATTAAGTACCGCTCTCCCACTAACATTTGGAGCGGCATCTATGGGCATGGGTATCGATTTAATCACAGACATGGATGCTTTACCACCTGTCATTCTCTCTCTACTAATTGGGAGCGCCCTAGGTGAGTTAATGAATCTGGAAAAAGGCATTGAATGGTGTGCGAGCAAAGTCCGCGGGCCCGTGGAACGTTTGTTTTCAGGCGGAAATACTGAGCTGAGCCAAGAAGCTTTTATGGAGAAATTTGTAGGTATTGTTGTGTTATTCTGCGCTAGCGGAACCGGAATCTTTGGTGCCTTGAACGAAGGTATGACAGGCAATACATCGATACTAATTTCAAAATCGTTTCTCGATCTCTTTACCGCAGCGATTTTTGCGACAGCGTTAGGTTATATGGTGATCACCGTCGCCGTTCCTCAATTCGTTATTCTCGTCGGTTTATTCATGAGTGCTGGGGTCATTCTACCGCTTACCGAACCCCATATGATTGCTGACTTTTCTGGTGTCGGCGGCATCATTATGTTAGTCACAGGTTTTCGGATTAGTGGCATTAAATCCTTTCCGATTGGCAATATGTTGCCGGCTCTCGTCCTGGCCATGCCGGTATCGGAATTATGGAAAATGTTTATGGGGTGATTGTTGTCACCCTATTAGCATACATCATTGTTTTCTAGACCGATCCTAAGGACTTAGCCCTTTGTACATTCCCATGCCACATGAACCAGCCAAAAAGAAACACCAATAAGATACATAATCATATGAATATGGTCGTTACAGGTTTTAATCCTATATTTCCTTAGACATTCCAAAATCCTTCTTAATGATAATCAAACGGCGGGCACCCCGAAAACAATGGGATAACCGCCGTTTGTATCTGCAGCTACGATTTTTCCTTGATTTACTGCTTCTTATCCCAACTTTTAGCTTTTTCGGCAGCTTGTTGGACGTCTTCTACCGTTCGCCCTAAGCCGGATTCAACCACTGCGACATAGGTCCCTTCGACAAGTGGAGCATCCGCGATGGTCACATGCTCCGCATCGTTATCAAGCATTTCTATCGCAAGTTCAGCATTCATCAAAGCACTGCCTATATCAAACATCACGACAACCCCCGCGCCTTCATCAACAGCTGTTATCGCCTTCGTTATTCGATCGACGCTTGTGCCGATCTCACCATCATCTGTACCGCCTGCTGCCGCAATGGGGACATTATTTTGATTCGTTTGCGAAACAAGTTCCTGCACCCCTTCAGCCAGCCTGCTACTGTGTGAAACAATCACGATTCCGACATGTGCCATAAATTATGCCTCGCCTTCTTTTAAAACGTCAGATAGAGCTTCAAACAAATAATAGGAAGTTACAGAACCTGGGTCTAGGTGCCCAACCGATCTTTCTCCTAGATAAGAAGCTCGTCCCTTCTTAGCTTCGAGATCTTTCGTCGCCTCCATCGCTGTTTCTGCTGTTTCCGCAAGACCTGCAGGAGAGATGTCCTGTTCCTTAAAATAGGTCAACATGGGGATCCAGACATCAAGCATGGTTTTATCGCCTTCATTGGCTTTGCCGCGAGATTTAATCCCGTTAACAGCTGCTTCTAAGGCGGGAACAATATTGGTATCATTGATCTCAGGTTCGTTCTTCAACTCAGAAGCCGCTTTTAAAAACGCTGTGCCAAAGAGGGGA
The DNA here is from genome assembly GCF_900178005.1 of Tuberibacillus sp. Marseille-P3662. Lineage (NCBI taxonomy): Bacteria > Bacillati > Bacillota > Bacilli > Caryophanales > Sporolactobacillaceae > Tuberibacillus > Tuberibacillus sp. Marseille-P3662. The sequence goes on from NZ_FXBS01000006.1 coordinate 1,871,065, forward strand.
CCAGAAGCTCCACCTACTTTAGAAATTAAGGTCATGGCGGTGTCCTTTAACAAATCACCCGTAAATTCATAAGTGTTGGCGTCTATTTTTGTTTGCACTTCCTGAAAGCCCCTCGCCATATTGTGACCATGATCGCCATCACCAATGGCTTGATCGAGTTCAGAAAGCTTATCTTTATTCTCCTGCATTTTTTGATTCATTTGTCTTAACCATTGTGCCGTTTGTTCAACAGATAATTGCATGAATGTTGCCTCCCTACATTTCTTTACTTTAAAAGATCGTATAATGGACCATCTAATTTCAAGATGCTAATTGAACAACCCGCCATTTCTAGTGAAGTCATGTATTCTCCGACAAATGTTTTGACAACATTGACCTGTTTCTGTTTCAATAATTCGCTAACTTTACGATTAACAATATACAGTTCCATGAGAGGGGTCGCGCCTAGCCCGTTAATCATAACGGCAATATTGTCACCCGTGGAGAGAGCCACCTTATCCAATACTTTTGTCAAAAGTTCCGTCGTAAGTTCATCGGCCGGCATTATCTCCTTTCTTTCCATCCCTTGCTCCCCGTGGATGCCTGTACCGATCTCTATTTCATTATCGCCTAGTGTGAATCCGGGTTTGCCGGAAGCGGGAACAATACTCGGGGAAAGGGAGACACCCATGGATCGAACGTTATGGATGACGTGTTCGGCAATGTCTTTAACTTCCTCTAGATTTTTGCCAGCTGCCGCGGCAGCTCCTGCTATTTTATGAACAAATATTGTCCCGGCGATGCCTCGACGGTCTTCTTCTTTTTCAACAGCTATATCGTCATTCACAATGACTTGCTCGACATCAATGCCTTCTGCTTCAGCCATGTCAGCTGCCATGTCAAAATTCATGACGTCGCCGGAATAATTCTTAACAACAAGTAAAACACCCTTGCCGCTATTTACTGCCTTAATGGCCTCGAAAATTTGATCCGGTGTCGGAGAGGTGAAAACTTCTCCGGCAACAGCAGCATCTAATAAACCATCACCGATATAGCCGGCATGAGCGGGTTCATGACCGCTGCCCCCGCCGCTGACCAATCCAACTTTTCCATTTACAGGAGCATCTTTCCGGATAAGGACTGTCGAATCAGGTAAGCGTTTTAATTGATCGGGATGGGCCGCAACCATTCCATCTAACATTTCGTCAATGACATCATCGGGACGATTCACCAATTTTTTCATCATAGCATCTCCATTTTTTAGACATTTTCTGAACACGAATTGGCAGACTATTTTTTTGTACAATTATTTTAACATTTCAATATCAGTTTTTCATGGTTGAAAGGCTCTTTGAAAGTCCCTCAGAAAGTATGAACCATGCAAAATAATATGCAGGAATGGTATGATACTAAAAATTATGATCCCCAAATGGAACCCTTTCAGTATTTTAGCATCGAATAAACTATGTTAACGGGCCTTTATTAGATGTAAAGAATAAAGCCTGTATAAAACATGGGGTGAATACTATATGTCAGCAGATTGGCAAGTGGCCGTTGAAGCCTTATCCAACATTAAAGTGAGGACCAATCCTAACAACCAACCAGTAACGATCAGCGGACGTTCTGATGGCTTAGGCTGCATAGGTGTGGGAACAGACGCAGCTGTATTTCGCTCTATTGATGCCCCTGGATATGCGTTTAAAGTCTATGCCGATGAACAACTGTCTAAAAAAGACGCCGAAATAAAGGTCTACCAAAGCATAGGGGAATCCCGCTTTTTTTCAAACCTATGTGGTGCGGGTGATCGTTTTCTTGTTCTCAGCTTTGAACAAGGAACCACACTGTATGATTGCCTGCTGCAAGGGATTCACATACCAGAACAAGTCATCCAAGATGTCGAGAATGCCAGGACGTATATTCGTGAACAGGGTCTTAATCCTCGAGATATTCATTTGCGAAATATCCTATTACAAAATGGGAGAGCCAAGATTCTTGACGTTTCTGAGTACATCCAACCAGGAAATGATGGTCGCTGGGAGCATCTGAAACAAGGGTATGAAAATTATTATCACTTTATTGATGGCAAGCCCCTCCCCCTTTGGCTACTTGAAGCCATTAAAAAATGGTACTTGCAAACAAACGACCCAAACTTTTCCTTCGAGGATTTTATGAAAAAAATCGCAAAGTTGACATTGTTTTGGAAATAACTGTCCTACTCACACTATAAAGAAACGAGGCTGGACCAAAAGTATATGAGTCACAGAAAAATCCGAAGTTATTTATTACAGTTCGGAAGACTAGTTGAAAATAGCCATTCCTGTCATCGCTTCGTCAAAATCCTTCGCTTGCCGCGGGCACGGCCTCAGCTAACTTGGTAAAGGAACTCCCTTTACCAAGTGGATCTTCGGCTCGTGCACCTGCATCTTCAAGCCTTTTCAGGGAAGCAAGATGCTTCGTCGCAGTCCAAAGAAGCTTATGGCGTTCGTGCTGTTCCCGCAGGCGTCTACGGATTTTGACGACCCTTAGGATTTGCTTTCATATCTTATTGTTCGGCTTCCTAAGTATCCTGTTTTAGATTTGTCCCCGTCTCAATATTTATATCCTCTATGCGGCAGCTAACTCTGCTGCCTCAAGTCAACTGGCAATGCTTCGAGTCCGCGCATCATCATACCTGGCCGCCACTTCATTTCATCATCCGGCACTGAAAGCGATAAGTCACTAAATTCACTAAGCAGTGTTCGGAATGCCACTTTAGCTTCCAACCTCGCTAATGGCGCTCCTAGACAAAAGTGAATCCCTTTACCAAAGGCGAAGTGTTTAATGTTTTCCCGGGCAATGTCAAATTGATCAGGGTTATCGTAGACGTCTGGGTCACGATTCACCGCTGCTAGAGAAATAAAAATCGCGTCCCCTCGCTCCATTTGTTGTCCATGCCAGTCCATTGCTTCCGCTGCATAACGAATCGGAGCGATTTCAACCGGACCGTGGTAGCGAAGCATTTCCTCAATCGCATTCTCCATCAAGTCCGGATTTTGCCGCAATCGGATCATCTGTTCAGGATGCTGGAAGAGAGCATACAAACCATTGGCAATTAAATTGACCGTCGTCTCATGACCGGCGACGATTAATAAAAAGATCGTTGCGATCAGTTCTTGTTCCGATAATCGATCACCTTCGTCATGAGCATCAATCATAAGACTGATCAGGCGGTCGTCCGGATGCTGACGTTTCTCATCCACGAGATCACGAATATAGGTAATAAAGGCATTGATTGTATTTTGATTCTCGACGATGCGGCTTTGGTCATTGGCCGATTCCACAATAACTGCGGACCAGTCATGAAAAGCATCACGGTCTTTCTCCGGAATACCCAGCATATTACTGATGACAATAATAGGCAGCGGCAAGGCGAAGTCACTTATAGCATCCATGTGTCCCTTCTCTTTAACTGGAGCCAAAAGCCGATCAGTAACGGCCTGAATATCATCTTCCAGCTGGGCAATCATTTTTGGAGTAAAGGCTTTGGAGACCAGTTTACGCAATCGGGTATGATCAGGCGGATCACTGGACAACATGTTTTCCCCCAAATAAGCACCATTCTCAAGAAAATAGTCGCCTTCACCTTCGTTAACATTCTTAAAATCCTTAACAATCTTGGAACTCTTAAACATATTTAGAGCATCTTCATGTTTTGTCACAAGCCAAGCTTGCTTCCCTGTTGGTAATTTGAACGGAAAGACCGGTTGATCCTGACGCAACTTTTTATAAAGTTGATAAGACTGCTGCTTGAATTCAGGTGAAAATAAATCCACGTCATTAAGCGATAATGGCATCATCCAACATCCCTTCACTATAATTGTGATGCAATTGGTTCATGTATTTAACTATTTTTACACCAAGTTTATTATACCAGAAATCATCGAATCATTAGAGTGACTTTTGTCCCTTCTTATCAATCAATAATTCAAAGAACTGACCACCGTTACGATCAACCGCATGATCTCCCTAATCCGCAACTTTCCTTTGCTTCCACAAATAGTCGACAATCCCTTGTGCGCAGACTTGCATATCAAGTTCAAGCACTTGATAAACGCTATGATTATCCGCAACATTTAGCTGTCGCAAATGCGCCTTAATTCGTGATAGCAGTCGATTGGCAAGTGCATCAGGCCCCTCTTCGCGCACAGCACTTTGCTTGCCTTCTTCAACGAAGATAGGCAGCCATTCTTCTACCTGACAAAGCGCTTCTTCAACGTTAGCTGTCATGCCAAAATGACCAAAATATAGTCTGTCTAACGATCGTTTACGAATGCGTTCAATGGATCGATTCATGGCATCGGGATTAAAATGATTGGGTGATGTGGTCGGAAGGAAAAAATCAATGCCATCATCCGCCAATAACTTGTAATGAATCCCGACCGTATCCCCCGTAAACATGCCATGACTGATCGGGTCATAGATACTGAAATGATGTTTGGCATGTCCCGGTGTATCCAAGAATTCCAGTCTGCAATCAGGTCCAATCGTTAATGTGTCCCCATCCCCTTTAACTAATAAACGATCTTCCGGGATAGCGATGACAGGATCAAACAAAGGATCAAATTTTTCTTGATAAACCTGTCTAGCCCCAGCCACAAGACGGCTTGGATCCGCTAAATGACGCGCGCCTCGCGGATGTACAACCACTGTCGCATTGGGACATTCTTGTAATAATAGACCCGCACCTCCCGCATGATCCAAATGAACATGGGTAACAATCAGATAGTTCACCTGATCCAGTGAATAGCCAAGGCGCTTCAGTCCTTTTTTAATGTACGGGACGGAAGGACTCGGCCCCGTTTCAATTAACGTTAATTGCTCTTCTTCAATCACATATGTACCTGTCCGATTAGCCACTCCCAAATCAAACCCATCAATCAAATGAATGCGCTTTCTTAAATATTTAGGCTCTTTTGCCTGCATGAACGTCTCCTCCCTAAATCTTGAATCATCAGCTTCTATCCGCGGCTTCTTTTGTTGAACCATTCGACTAATTTCACATTTTTTGATATACGCATATTTTAACATTTTGCTATTAGATATTTCACTATTCATAACTTACATAAAATCCTATAAAAAAGGCTGTTTTCGAAACTTTGTTGCTATTTCAGAGGAGGGGTTGATTTCCGCTCCAGGATGCTCGCTTTCCGCGGGGCGGGCGGTGAGCCTCCTCGGCGCTCTGCGCCTGTGGGGTCTCACCTGTCCCGCTCCTCCCGCAGGACTCTAGTAAAGGCATCTTGAGTAAGCGGCGCTGAGGAACACACTAAGTTTAAGTGTTCCGAACCTCAACCACCTTCCGCTCCAATCAATAATTTTCGACATTTTAGCTGTCATAGGTCCTATTTAAAAAACAACACTCTTTTTAGAAAAGAGCCATAAAAAAAGAAATAGATCCCCTTGAGTTTCCGGCTCGAATGGGTCTATTTCTGATCCCGCGCCACCCCCCCTTGTAGGGGACTGGTATTGCGGACATGAACTCTAGATTAGAGAAAAACATTTCCAAGGCACTTGAACAACACAAAATCATTTGAAACATTTTTCGTTACCATTCGTAAAGATGATTAACATAGCAAACAGGAGTGGGTTCCATGTTTGACATCTGGCTGCTTTTCTTGATGGCTTTCGCAGGTGGCCTTATTGCCCTTATTAGTTTTATTACGATTTTAGGTCGAAAAATAGCAGAACCCAAGGATGAACTGCAAAAGAAAGTTCAGGGTCTTGAGGAAGAAGTGGAGCGTTTGAAGAATAATAGAGATTAGGTCATGATGTCTACGAAAGCTTCACAGTACCGGCTGCATAAAAAAGGCGGCACTTAATTGTATGCTTTCAGCCGCCCTTTTCCCACCGGTCCATAACTAATTGTCTTTGACTTCCTCATAACTCTTGCGTTTCATGGAATAGGTGCGACCAATGTCACCAAAAGTCGTCCCTGCCAAGCGGCCGACTGGACCAAGACCTTCCGTATCAATCCTGCCTTCTTCATACAATGCATCATCAATATCAAAATAGACAATTTCTCCGATAACAAAATCAGCACTGGGCGCCCCATTCGTCCCGCCCATCGGGATGATCTCGGACAACTTGCACTCCATGCGAATCTTGGCCTCTTGAACGCCAGGCACACCAATCATCCGACTATCCTTCAATGTCAAACCGGTCTCAGTCACTTCACTCATGTCAGCCGGATAATCAATGGAACAATCATTAACGGCCTTGACATTATCAGTGTCAACAACCTGGATGACAAATTCACCGCTTTCCTGAATGTTCAGGGCCGTATCCTTCATCACATTACCGGGTTTCCGTGCACAAGAAATTCCGATCATCGGTGGGTCTGTTGCCACAACGTTATAAAAACTAAACGGTGCAGCATTGATTGTACCCTCGGGCGTCCTAGAAGTGACAAAAGCAATTGGTCTCGGTAAAATACTGCCGATCAACAGCTTATAATTTTCTTTTTTCGTTTGATCTTTTGGATTAATATGCAAATCCTATCACCTCTTATTCATTGTAACTGAAGTCCATCTTTTTTGAAAATTATGTAGTTGGACCCCCTATTACACCCCTTACAATTTTGAAAATATTTCCGTAATAAAGCATTCTATAAGGTCAATATTATAAATGCCTAACCTGAATTTAATCGAGGAGGAACAGAGATGAAGAAAAGTATCATCACAGTTATGCTGGTCTTTATATTATCGGCCTGTAATACGCAAGATGGTCAACAAGACTCATCTGGCGTAGATGATCATCAGTACAACTCAGTCAATTATAATGATGATGGAAGGTTAAACGACAACCGTGATAATGAACGATTTAATCTTATGGAAGACGGACATCGTCATGACGATTTATCCAGAGGCGAAATACCAGGAGAGGATAGGGAACAAGATCCTATTGATCAAGATCATGAAAATCATGATAAGGCCAATCAAGGAAACCAAAAAAATAACCAAGATCAGTCCAAAAAGAATCCCACTAAGAACCCATCTTTAAGCGATTTCCAAAAGAAAGTCATTAAACTCACTAATCAAGAAAGGACCAAACGCGGGTTGTCAAAGATCAAAGCTGATCCGCAAGTCTCAAAAGTTGCTCAAAAAAAGGCAAAGGACATGAGTCAAAACCATTATTTTTCACACACATCACCTCAGTATGGTTCACCCTTTCAAATGATGAAGGACGCTGGCATTGACTACCAAGCAGCTGCCGAAAATATCGCCAAAGGTCAGGATGCACCAAAAGTCGTTATGGAAGGCTGGATGAATAGCGCCGGCCACCGGAAAAATATCCTTAAAAAAGGCATCACTCACATTGGTGTCGGATATGCTCAAGGTCAGGACGGCCCCTATTGGTCGCAAATGTTTATTGAAAAGTAATACCTAATTAAGTGATCAACTGTGTATCAATCACCTTGGTACACGGTTGATCTTGATAAAGGAAGCGTAACGGTGAACGAAGTCCCTATGCCTTCCTTAGTATCTACAATTAACGTTCCACCATGACTCTCAATAATTTTATAACAAATGGTTAAGCCCAGACCTGTCCCTTTTTCTTTTGTCGTGAAAAAAGGTTCACCTATTTTATCCAATATCTCTTTTGGCATCCCTTTCCCTTGGTCAATCACTTTAATTTCAACATAGTTGTTTTGTTTCCTTGCTTTGATGTGAATATCGCCGCCGTTATCCATCACTTCAATGGCGTTCTTAACCAAATTAATAAAGACTTGTTTGAGTTTGGTCGCATCACAGTCGATAACCAATTGAGGGTCTTGATAGTCAGAAATAATGCCAATGCCTTTGATCACGGCCTGAGCTTCGAGCAGTGTTTTAACATCTTCAAGTAAATCACTTATATTCCACTGATTGTGCCTTTCAGAGTGGGGTCTTGCCAACATTAATAGTTCACCTGAAATTTGCTCAATCCGATTCAATTCACCTTCAATAATTTGGTAATAGGTTGCCTTATCATAGTTATTTTGGATCATCTGAAAAAATCCTTTGACAGCGGTAAGCGGATTTCTGACTTCATGTGCGATACCAGCTGCTAATTGCCCTGCCACATTAAGCTTTTCGGAACGAATCATAAGTTTTTCTGCAGCCTTCTGCTCAGATAAGTCGATCAGGGAATATAGTCGCGCCTGCTCGCCATTGAATAACGTCGGCATGGCTTTAATCGTGAAATATTTCGTCTTCCCGGTATTTAGGACAAGGCTCTGTTCTGCTGCAAATTTCCCAAAATTTATGGGTATTAAATCATTCATGCTCCGCCCAATCAGTTCTGCTTTATTACTATACTCTAATTTATGAATCGCTTCATTATTCACATACACGATGTTATCATTTTGAGCAATCATAATTGAAATCGGTATTTCATTAATAAGGTTGTGGTAAAATTTCTCGCTTTGTTCTAATATTTCTTTCTTCATCTCCATCATCTTTTTTTCTGTATGCAATTGATTGTTTTGATCTTGAAGGCGCTTATTTTCAGCCTCGATCTTTTGCAACCTTTGCCATTCAGAAATCGATGGAAATCCTAGGTGTTTTTTCTTATATAAAGGTGAAAGACACATCTCATCATCGGTCATAAAGTAGATATGTGTTTTCAGTAATTCATTTTGTATGTACGAAGGGGTTGTAAGGCCATTGTAAGCACAGATACTGATCGTTTGATGATCATGTATGAACTGATCACACCCGTATTCATAAATCCTTAATTGCGGCAATAAGTGTTCATGTTCTCTCCAAGCGACATGTCCCCAAGACCGGATTGTTATTCCTTGATTGGTAACAGGATCAAAGATTTCTGATAGACTTTCTAAGGCATAAGTGGCATTAAAACCTTCATTTCTTATGTAAAAGCCGTTATGGTCCCAAAATATAATCGTATCTAAATCTTCTTGGGTATAACCGAGTGACAAAACACTATTCGATATTTTTTGGAACAATTCCGTTTCATCAACAAATATGATGGGCTGACTCTGATCAATCCCTTCAGCGATAAAGTTTGCCGCATTCTTGATGTACTTATCGACTTCATTATATGTATATAGAATGTGGGCACCGGATTCGATACTGTCCATGCTTAGAGATGCATTACTCATTTGCATCCTCGACCAACCTTTCGTTGCATTTCACTTGATGATGTTATTCGTTTTTAAAAAGAGTGAATGTAGCTTGAATTCATGTTAATCAGATAAACAATCATCCTAATATAAACGCGCTTCACTCCTACCCTATCATAAATTAAGCCAATAGACCTTCAATGCCCGGCATAAGACCTAAAAAAGACCCAATCGCATGTCGATTGGGTTAAGCAGTGAGCCCATTATATTGGTTTTAATCAATTCTCTCTACTCTGTTAATTCAATCGATTTAGAGACAGCTCCCCTATCAGATTGGTCGGCAGCGATTGGACTGTGGTCAACATTTGTAACGGACACAATGCCTGCTAGCATAAGCGTCGTTACAAGCCCGAAAACGAGTTTCTTTTTCATCTTAATCTCTCCCCTTCAAAAATATTTTGTCTAGCCTCAACTGACTTGTCATAGTAGGTACATGCTTTCCTATATTCTCCATTAGCTTTTAAAAATCCTGCCAATGTCGTAGAATATTCTTCCACCGCTTGCCACATTTCTCGTGCTTCAAAATATCTAATACCTTCTTCAAAATTTGATTCAAAACTTTTGTCGGGATTTAGATACATGGTATTGAGTAAATTTAATTTCATTTTTATCTCATCATTGTTAAGGTGTTCCGCCAATGAAAGGGCTTTCGTCATCCATTTTTTACCCTCGTCCACTCGATCCATCTTTAATAGGGCCTTGGATAACAAATACATGCACATCAGATTATCACTTTCAACATCATGCCCACCTATTAAAGGCACATTGTTCAAATAAGCCACAGCCGTTTTTAATAAATTTTGTCGGCTATACAAAAAACCTAAATTATGGTACAAACGTGCTTCCAGCCCTTTATGATCCAGCTTTTTTGCAATATCTAAACCTCGATGTAAGTGATCCTCGGCGTCAACATAATGTTTGAAGTCAATGAAATTCAATCCAAGTAGCATGAGTGTGTCTGCATGTCGCTTGCGACAGTTGCAATTAAGCTCATAGATTTCTAAAGCCTTATTGGCATGTTTCGTCGACAGCAAGTTATGATATTTCAGGTAGTAGGCAGCAGCAACTTTATAATGATATTCACCTGTTTCAATGTCATCGTGAGTAAGGGGCATCCTTTGACCCGCTTCAAGGTAGTTAGCGATAGCCTCATCGTACGCTTTGATATTGTAATAATAGATGCCTTTAAAAAAATAGTAATAATAGATGAGTCTGTCATCCATGTCTTCTTGCAAAGCATTGATTTGTTCAAGCTGCGTCTCAGCCTCTTCAAACTTTTCCAATAAAATTGTGTAGTGGAAGTCTAATAAGGTGTAATAGGTCAACATATATTGAGACAGTTCCCTATTTTTTATTTTGTCCTCAATTTCCTTTTTTAATAAAACGGCCTTATGAATACAATTATCGCGTATATGACTGTGCCACTGATTAAATAGGCTTGTTAGGTCATCAACGACCATTTGACTTGCCAAAAAATATCCCTCCGCACAATAAATATCCTGTTTTTTACTATTCTAACACTTGAACCATGATAATAATATTGGGAAAATTACCATTAAAAAAGGCAAATGAATCGGGGTTTTTAGCAAAAATTTTCCCAAATAAGTAGAGTGTGATAAAAGAATTAGGACTATTTTATCTATCTAACATTGCTTGTATCCTATATAGACTTTAAGAGAAAAACTCCCGGAAACATCCAGGAGCTTTTCTGTATTATTGATTTTTGCCCTTAGCTTTGCCTTTGCCTTTTCCTTTGTCTTTTTCGTACAATAGATATTCTTCTCTTACTTTCTTGAACCGCTTCAGCTTTGGCTGCCACTGGTTGACGATCGATTCAATCGAAGCGCCTTGTTCAATTTTTTCGCGAATCCAACCATTCCCTACTAACTTGTCAAAGTAGGACACACCATTGGCATTTTCAGCGCGGAACTGGAAATCTTCAGGGTACAAATCATGAATGGTTTTCACAATTGAAAGACCCGTCTTAACAGGTTCATAAGCATCACGATCGGTCACATGAATCTGGATACCGTTACACAATTCCCCGCTGTGCTTCGAATAAACAGGTGTAAATGATGCCGCACGGAAATTCACACCCGGCAATTCCAGGGTATTTAATGTGTCCGCCAATGCTTGACTGTTAATGAATGGTGCACCGATTAATTCAAACGGTCTTGTCGTCCCGCGCCCTTCTGATACATTCGTGCCCTCAATCCATGCGGCACCTGGATAAACAAGAGCCGTATCTAACGTCGGCATATTTGGAGATGGGAGCACCCAATCAAGAGGGGTATCATCGTAGTCCATTGAACGCTTCCAACCGTCCATTTTAACAACCGTTAGATCAGCACCAATATCAAATTCTTGGTTGAATAGTTTGGCCAGTTCGCCGACCGTCATACCATGACGAAGCGGAATCGGATATTTGCCAACAAACGAAGCGTATTCAGGGTTCAGCACGGGTCCCTCAACTTTTGTCCCGCCAATTGGGTTGGGGCGGTCAAGTACAACGAATTTGATATCATTCTCCGCTGCAGCCTCCATCGCAAGGGCCATCGTATAGATGTACGTATAGAAACGCGAACCTACATCTTGTATGTCGAACATGAGAACGTCAACACCCTCTAACATGTCCGGCGTCGGTTTCTTGGTGTCGCCATATAGACTGTAAACAGGTAGTCCTGTCACCGGGTCAGTGTAACTGTCAACGCTCCCCCCTGCCTGAGCACTCCCTCGGACCCCATGTTCAGGCCCATATAAGGATACAAGATTAACATCCGGATGATTATAAAGCCGGTCAACTACACTATTTAATTCTTGATCCACACCTGTTGGGTTTGTAATCAAACCAACGTTTTTTCCTTTTACAAGATCCATCCGGTCTTCGAGAAGGGTCTCAACACCCATTTGAAATGTTTTGGCATGTTTGTTGGCTCGTTCTTTCGCGCGGTCATTGGCATGTTCGTCAGGATTAGCTAATGCCACACCAGATAACGATGACAGCATCAATACAACGACCATCAGCACTATATAACTTTTTTTCATGTGTTATTCCCTCCTGTTTTAATAGTAATTGAAGGCCATAACAGGACCCTCAGCTCAGATTGCTTGATTTAATAGCTCATGCCAGAACCGAAATCATATAAATCGGGGATGGTCACCGGCAGTTTGCCGGTTGGATTGACTTCACCCGTTAAAACCCTTGCCAATGCTTCAATGGAGACATCACGATAGCCATATGTCGCTAAATAGGCATCAACTTTAGGAAACACCATGAGGTCATATGGATTTCTAATTGCTGCCACAATGACCGGTTTGCCTGTAGCACGAATAGCATTAACGAGTTGTTGTTGCGGGCGATTAGTGTTAGCTGTGTATGTCGTGACAATGACTTTATCCGCCTCTTGTGCTTTGGCGACAGCCTGATCGATTTGCGCTTTCGTAGGTGATGTATTCGTGGTGACCTTCTCAGCGTTCAAACCTTTTTTGTTTAAAAGATCAGAGACAAGCTCTGGCCCCGCACTAGATGGGCCTGTCACTAACAGTTCTTGATTGTCCTTTAGCGGCAACACGTTATTTTCATTCTTGACAAGGGTGATACTTTGATTAGCGATTTCATCAGCAACGGCTAAGTGCTCTTCTGTCCCGACATTTTCAATCGCTCCGGCGTTCGTTTCCGGCTGATGAAATAGACCCCTTTTCATTTTTGCTTTTAATATCCGATAGACCGACTGATTGAGACGCTTTCTACTAATATCGCCACTTTTAACAGCTTCCAACATCGCATTGTATGCCCGGCCTACATTCGGCGGATTTAATAGAATATCCGCACCTGCTTTAAATGCTTTGACAGGCACCTGCTCTGGTTCGACAACGTTGGCTCCTGACATGCCTAAGCTATCCGTAATAATCAACCCGTTGTATCCAAGTTCTTCACGCAGCACTCCAGTTAAGATCGGTTTCGACAATGTTGCGGGCAGACCGGAGTCATCAAGTGCGGGTACAACAATATGAGCGGTCATAATCGCATCAATCCCGGCATCGATCGCTGCTTTAAAAGGTTGCAAATCAACTTGATGCAACGTTTCAAGATCATGATTAATAATCGGCAGTCCGTAATGGGAGTCAACAGCTGTATCTCCATGTCCTGGGAAGTGTTTGGCAGTAGCAATAACATCCTTATTTTGATAAGCGTTAACTTGGGCAACGGTCATATCAGAAACAAGTGCTGGATCTTCGCCAAACGACCGCACGCCAATAACTGGATTAGCTGGATTCACATTGACATCAGCAACAGGAGCAAAGTTCATGTTAATACCTAGACTCTGTAGCTCTGTTCCCATAATAGCTGCCGACTTTGTGGCATTTTGAGTTGAGCGTGTCGCACCTAGTGCCATGTTACCTGGAAAAACCGTTGCTGGACTCGTCACTCTTTGGACAATCCCGCCCTCTTGGTCTGTTGAAATAAACATAGGGATCGGCATACGCTGGTCCATGGCAATCTCTTGCAACCCATTGGAGAGGCTGTTGACTTGTTCAGCGTCTAACGGTGTGCCAATGTTTTGGCTCCAATTAAAATAAATCACACCGCCAATATGATATTTTTCTATAATCTCTTTGAAATTTTTACCGCCACGATTGTGATTGACATTCATATCCTCAAAACTCGGATCCGTCGGTGTTTTCCCGTAGGCATGGACGATAAACAACTGCCCGATTTTTTCTTCAAGTGTCATGTGCTGAATTTTACTTTGGATCCATCCCCTTTTGACTTGACCTTCTTTCCATCCTGGCTTGACTGGGTCATCCCAGCCTGCCCATGCATAAGTTGGCAAGCATAAAGCGAATACCATCATCATCGCCAACATCCATATGAAGCGGCTTTTTTTCAAATGAGTCCCTCCTCAGGTTCCTATTATTGTTATCGACCACGTGTCAGCGTTACGTCAGCTGTGACTGGAAGATGGTCTGAAGCCATTGTTTGAATGACGTCAGTAGACTGTACGTCCATATCTGGTGTCGTTAAGATATAATCAATTTTCTTTGTAGGCGCATAAGCGGGGTAGGTCAATCCTTCATCTTGTTGGGTTATGTCCCACGTATCTTTGAATCTTTGAAAAAGAGGTTGTAATTCATCGGCCTTGGGGGTTGCATTCATATCCCCAACTAAAATTTTATTGTTATGGGCCTGCATGACATTCAACATATCCTCAACTTGCATTTGTCTTACAATTGGTTCAGAACGGTAATCTAGATGAGTCACATAAAACCAAAGTTTTGCGCCTTTTACATTAATCAGTGCTTCTGCAAATCCAGGAGAAGGTTTGGGTTCAGGATGAGGGTCTTGGGTGGATAGTCTGGTAATCTCGTGATTGTCTGCTTGCAGAATTGGATGCTTACTCAATATCGCGACACCGAATTTTCGTCTCGGGTCATCAGGCTGGATCGGATCACGATTATAAATCGGAGCAAAGAAATAATGCATGTCCAACTTTTCAGCAAGGCGTTTCAATTCATTCTGAAAGTTGCTTCTATCACTCCAGTTGACATCGACCTCTTGAAGTCCAATAATATCCGCCCCTGATTGTTGAATCGTGTTGGCTATACGGTCAATGTTATAGTCACCGTCCGTTCCAATACCTGTGTGAATGTTATACGTCATGACCTTCACGTTCACTTGTCGACCCGGCGCTGTTTTACCTTGTGCCAAAGCCTGTGAAAACGGGGTCAACAGCAAACTAAATAATAGAACCATAGTCACCATTAGCGACCATTTTTTGATACAAGTCACATGTATTCACCTCCTCTCAGGGGATAGATGAATAGATTTAATAGATTAATAGTTTCTCAGCGTCCAAGAATCACTCTTCAATTTCGGCTCAGAAATGGTGCCATCTGCATGAGACAGTTTAAGATGATGAACATACCAGCCTCTGCCATTCACTGAATGATCTGTCTCATATCGGAAACGGATCAACTTGGTGTTCGCGGGGAGCTGTACTTTTTTTGTCAGCCAGTCACCACTGTTCCCCGTAACACGCTCACCGAGGGTTGTCCACCGCTTGCCATCTTCAGATCCTTCTATAACCCCATAGTCATAAGAGTCTTCTGTCCGGTACCACGTCTCAAACGATAGCGTGGCTTGTTGTTCAATGTTAACTTTCGCTGTTAATGTCTTAACGGAATCGCTTCCATATCCGGAGAACCATGCTCTCTCCTTCCCCTTCCCAGGAATCGCAACAGGTATGGCATCCGCGGTGAGCCGCGCTACTTGTCGTCTGATGCCATTTGTTGATACCGTATCCCGCGTTGGGTGGACCCGGTTAGTTAGTAAAATAGCGATCGTATCGTTCTTAGGGCTTACGACAATTGACGTCCCGGTAAAACCGGTATGTCCCATTGTGTGCTTTCCCGATAATGCATCCATGTACCAGCCTTGATTCAATTCCCATCCCAGACCATGGTCATCTCCTGAGAATTGCGGGATTTGATTTTTAGCCAGTAAGTCAACGGTTTCAGGCTTAAGAATTCTCGTCCCTTTATATTGCCCGCCTTGCAGCATCATATGAGCGAATATCGCGAGGTCCTTTGCTGTTGAAAAGACACCCGCGTGTCCAGCAACCCCATCAAGCGACCACGCATTTTCATCATGCACCTGCCCCCAAACAAGCCCTCTGTTCGTTTGCGGTTGATATTCAGTTGCAGCTATTCGATGCTTTAAAGAGGCGGGGGGATTGTACATAGTATTTTTCATACCAAGCGGTTTCGTAATATGATCTTGAACAAATGCATCTAGACGCTGGCCTGACAATCGCTCGACCAAGGCACCAAGTGTTATCATGTTCAAGTCACTGTACGTATAATTTGTCCCTGGTTCATTTTGTAATGGCTCCGAAAAAACCATTTGCATTCTTTCTTTGCGGCTGTCTCCCATGGTATACAGCGGTATCCACGGCTTAAATCCAGATGTGTGGGTCATAATTTGGCGGATCGTCACCTCAGATTTGCCGTTCTGGGCAAACGCTGGAATGTACTTGGCAACGGGGTCATCTAATTCAAATTGACCTTGTTCATATAAAATCATCGCTGCGGTTGTCGTGAAGAGTTTACTAATTGAGGCAATATCAAATAGGGTATTCTTTTGCATTTTGACGGGCTCGTCCATTTTTGCGAATGTCCCATCTCGATAGCGTGCTGCATAACCATACGCTTCTTGTTTGGCAATGGTTCCTTTCCGGGCAATCAAGACGACGGCGCCTGGCATAACCTTGTCTTCAATCGCGTTTTGAATGGCGCGATCCATCTGCTCAAGGGGCTGCGACATCATACCAGCACCTCTTATTGATCCTTCATGCACAACAGCTGAGGATGGACCTGGATGTCCCCATGTAAATACAGGATGAGGAGGTCTTTTGTCGTGGTCCGTTTGAGCATGGTCCGAGTGAGTCTCTGTAGACTCGGCGTTAACCGTACCCGGAAGAATCGTTGATAGACTCAAGACAGACACAGCAACGGCGGTTAATCCTTTCTTTTTCATATCGTTCCCCCTTCTACAATCACTTTTACGACGTCCGACGCACAGGACGTCACGCCTTAAAAAATGATTAGAATACAAGTTAAGATTACCAACAGTTGTCTATAGCTGTCTATACAACTATAGACCTAATGTTTTGAATTTTTACTAAATTTACTGTGCTTAATGACCTATATCCATTAAGGAGCTTCTGTCATGCACGGGACTTCTGCTCAAAAAAAAGCTTACCAACTGGCAAGCTTCTTAGACGGCTTATCATTATGTTTGTTTAAGAAAATTAACGGCAATTCTTGCTTCATCCAGCCGTCTCACTGAATCCTCATATTGATTCGTGACCACACACATAAATAAAATATCAATCAAGTGGAGCTGCGCTAAGCGTGAAGATGTCGCTGCACTTCGAAACACGGCCTCCTGTGATGCAGAAATATAAAGATTGATGTCGGCGATTTTAGATACAGGCGTTGTTCCATAACTTGTTAGACTCATTGTTATGGCTCTTCGGTGTTTTGCTAATTCTAATATTTTCACGACTTCTTCCGTTTCTCCAGAAAATGAAATCCCGAACACAACATCACCTTGCTTAACATTGGCTATGTTCATAGCCACCATATGCATATCAGTAAGAGCAACCGCTGATTTGTTAATGCGCATCAATTTTTGCTGAGCATCTTGGGCGATAACGCCAGATGCTCCTACACCAAAAAGGTGAATGGTCCCTGCATTCTGGATGGCGGCAACCGCATCCCTTAAAACTTCATCATTCAAGATTTCGCTTGTTTCCTTAATTGCCTGCAAATTGTTACTTGTCATTTTTCTTACAATGGATTCATGTGACTCATTCGGTTCAATATCCCGACATCCAACGTCGGTCGATTTTTGCAAATCACTAGCTATTCTTAATTTGAGTTCCTGAAACCCACTTAAACCGAGTGATTTGCATAGACGAATCACGGCAGCACTACTTGTTTGACTCAACTTTCCCAACTCATTTGCCGTATAACGAATACTATCATTGGGATGGTCTAAAATGTACAAAGCCATTTTGCGTTCGGAGGGCGGTAACTTATCAAGGATTTCTTTTAACATAATGAGTCCACCCGATAACGATGAGGAGCGATAATGATGATCTTTCAATGGTTTCAAATCTCCTATCCTATCATATTATTAGCCTTTTACAGCACCTTCGATCATGCCCTTAACAATGCGTCGTTGGAAAATGGCGTAGACAATTAGAATTGGAACAATCGCAATCGAAAGGCCGGCAAACAATGCCCCCCATGCATTTGTGTACTGAGCTTCTTGATTCATCAGATCCATCGCTACGCCCAGCGTATACTTCTCCTCTGTCTGGAGGAAAATCAGTGCCATAAAATATTCATTCCAAAAGTTGATCGCATTCATAATCGAGACCGTAATAACACCTGTTGTCACGAGCGGCGTCACAATTTTAAACAGAATACCGTACGGGGACATGCCATCCATGGCCGCTGACTCCTCTAACTCCCTGGGGACCGTCCCCATAAAACTCGTCAAAATAAAAATACTAAATGGAATTTGGGTCACGGCATATACAAGGGATAGCGCCCACAAATTATCGAGCATGTTAAATTTCATTAGAACAAAAAATAAAGGAATCCACCCTAAAACCATAGGAATCATCATTGCTGATAGATAAATGTTGAATAAGACTTTACTGCCGCGGAAATTGATCCGTTCAATGGCATAAGATGTCGGCAGAGCGAAAATCAGACATAATATCGTGCCTAATACCGTCACTAGAATACTATTAAAAAAACTTGAACCAATATTAAATTCTGTCCATGCAGTTATGAAGTTATCAAAGCTAAATGACTGAGGCAGGGCCCAAGGGGAAGCAAAAATTTCCCCATTTGATTTAAACGCGCCGAGAAACATCCAAATAATCGGATAGATCACAATCAGCGCCCATATAATCAGAGGCACTCGGAGAATCGCTTTTATTAGGAACTGTCCTATGTTCCGGTTCTGATCTTTCTTCGACTTTATGGTAGTCATTTTAGGATCATTCGGTATCTTCCGGTTCACACTATCCCCCCTAGTATTCGACTTTTTCCCTCTTTAAAAAGAGCTGCAAAAGGAACACGGTAATAAGCGATAACACTAATATCATCACACCGATGGTTGCTCCGTAGCCGAAATGAAATTGGTCAAAGGCTTGCTGGTATAGATAAGAGCCCATCACTTCCGTTGAATTGTTTGGCCCCCCGCGCGTCATAACCTGGACGATAATGAATGATCCATTCAATGTTGTGATCACAATATATAGAATCGATGTTTTGATTTGCGGCCAAACAAGCGGCACTGTTATCCTCCAAAACTGCTGCCAGTTATTGGCCCCATCAATATCTGCTGCTTCATATAAATTCTTAGGTACATTCACGATGCCACCTATAAGCAGAAGCATGAACAAACCAATGCCTGCCCATATTGAGGGAAGAACAAGACTCGGCAGCGCCCAATCAACACTCCCTAACCACGGTCTCGTCCAGCTCTCCAATCCAATGGCTTCCAATCCAGAATTGATCATACCTATGTCAGGATTATAAATAAACTGCCATAAAATACCTATAATAACGACAGACATGATATTAGGAAAGAAGAAAACAATACGATAAAAGGGCGACTCTTTGATTTTAAGCTGAGTCAGTGCGACGGCAAAGAACGTGGCTAAAATCATAATGCCAACGACCTTAGTAGCAACCAAAAAATAATCGTGTAAAATGGTTTGCGGAATAACCGGATCACTTAATAGCTTCTTGTAATTGTCCAGACCAATGAAGGTTTGCTCCCCCCCCATACCTGACCATTCAAAAAACGATAAATATAGACCGTTTGCTAAAGGATAAACAGTGAAAATGGCAAATACAATTAACGTCGGAAGTAGGCAGAATAACAGGAATATATGCCTTTGTTTTTTGGACTGCAACATTCTGATCCCTCCTTAACTCATTTTTACTTCGCCGATGAATCATCTTTAAGAGGAATGCAAAGGCCCATCCGTCAAGCCTCTACACCCCTCTACCATTTTTACTACGTTACAACGCACACACAGGACAGACTAGCATCGTCGTTAATAACTTTATTTACTATTGCGATAGTCCTTTGCAGCAGACGCCATTCTTTTACAAAATTCTTCAGCGTCAATATCACCTAACATGAGTGCAACCAATGCATTACCAAGGGGTTCTTCTAAGTCAGCGCTCATTGGATGCGGCTTATGGTGAATCTCTACTTGATCTGAATTAATCATTTTATTGGCGTCTTTCAAGTAACTGGAAACATTCGAATTGCCCGATAAGTCAACACCTTGCATATTCATCATGGCGCCCGTTAATTCAGCAAATTTCGAAGCATATTTTTTCTGAAAAGCAAAGTTAACAAACGCTTTTGCAGCTTCAGGATTTTCAGCTTTCTTGGCAATCGCAAGCGGCCGCAAGTCAGGAACAACAACCATCGGATCCCCGGAATCATTCATTGGCGAAGGGACAAATCCATATTCAAAGTCTTCCGGCACATCTTTCGCCATTTCATTCGGCAGCCAAAAACCGACAGGAATATAAGCATTTTTATGAAGGATAAAATTCATTTGCGATTGTGTATGGCTTAATGCACCAAATCCGGAATCAATTAAACCAGCTTCTTGCATTTTTTGAACCTTCTTCATAACTTTTAACACCGCATCGCTGGTCCAAGCCCCTTTTTCACCATTAATGACGGAAGTCAGCAATTCATCGCCACCTTCCGAAGCAAAAGCCGGGTACAAGACCCCTCTTGAGAAGTAATAGGGATATTTTCCCGTTGTCACGAAAGGTGAGATATCCGATTTTTCCTTGATTTCTTTCATGGAAGTCATCCAGCTTTCAAAATCTTTCGGTACATCAAACCCTTCTTGCTTAAACCAAGTCTTATCATACCAAGTTCCCCATGTATCAAAAACGAGCGGTAAACTATAGATTTTTCCATCGAAATCACTCGGTGGTACTATAAAACTATCCATTAGTGGCGTCCCGTCTGGTAACTTGACAGATTTTACCCAATCCGTAAGATCCATCAGCTGGCCGTCTTCAACCATTTGAGTTTCACTGGACCCCGCACCATCAATGTACACGACATCCGGCGGATCACCCGAAATCCAGCGTGTTTTCATTTTCTTATTAATGTTCGGCCCTGCGTGTTCTTTAACCGTCACATCAGGATATTTTTCTTTAAATCCTTTGATAACTTCTTTCCACCATTCATCACCATAACCTCCGACAAAATATTGCACCTCAAGAGTACCTGAGATACTGCTTTCTGAGTTGCCTTTGTTGTTCTCTCCTTCATTCGTTTCGTTCGATGACCCACCCTCCGAGCTTGTGCCTGAAGAACAGCCGGAGATCATACCAATCACTAGTAGCACAGCCATCATGGACATGAGCCATCCCATTTTGCGACCCTTCATATGTTACACCCCTTTTTAAGATTTTAGCTGTTTAAGTAGATACTTTAGTGTTTTTTTAACTGGACTTTAGTGGAATAGGCTCGCTTTGCGGAGCCTCGCATGGCTTACGATTCCCGCAGAAGTCTCGCATATTTCCACTATCTACGAATTTGTTGTTATCAACTATCTTTAGAAAACAGCTTTTATATAAACCTTACGCCACCAGACTTCGAGGCTATAAGTGTTTATTCTACTTTTATCTCTTTTTCCTAGCGAACTTAATTGCCGAACGAACATTGCCGCCGCTTGATTGTATAGCCTTATCTGCTTCTTCAAATGAAACATCCGTAAGTATCATCACAATAGCCGGTTTGACCTTACCATCCGTTTTGATTAACACATCTTCAGCTTGACCATATGAGATGCCAGTCACCTCGATCACAATGTGTTTCGCTCTTTCCTTCAACTTATAATTACTTGCACGGACATCAACCATTAAATTTTCATAGACCTTCCCCATTTTCACCATAACTGATGTCGAAATCATATTAAGGATCATTTTATGGGCCGTTCCAGCCTTCATCCGCGTTGACCCCGTCAAAACCTCAGGTCCGACCACAGCTTCAATTGTGCAATCGGCGTACCGGCTAATAACAGAATTGAGGTTACAAGTCAGCGAAACGGTCGTACTGCCAAGTGTTTGTGCGTACTTAAGGGCTCCAATTGGATAAGGGGTTCTCCCGCTCGCTGTGATACCGATGACGACATCGTTTTGATTCACGTTTCTTTTTTGCAAATCAGCGGCACCTTGACTTTCTTCATCCTCAGAATCCTCCGCTGCTGTAGCAAAGGCCTGATCGCCACCTGCCATAACGGACTGAACCATATCCGGTGGTGCCATGAAGGTCGGCACGCATTCAGATGCATCAAGCGTGCCCAGTCGTCCGCTTGTCCCTGCACCTACGTAAAATAACCGTCCTCCTTGTTGAATGGCATGATAGATCTTAT
Source organism: Tuberibacillus sp. Marseille-P3662 (assembly GCF_900178005.1). Classification (NCBI taxonomy): domain Bacteria; kingdom Bacillati; phylum Bacillota; class Bacilli; order Caryophanales; family Sporolactobacillaceae; genus Tuberibacillus; species Tuberibacillus sp. Marseille-P3662. The sequence continues at coordinate 1,893,208 of NZ_FXBS01000006.1, forward strand.
CAACGGCTGTCTCTATTTGGGGTAAGACAGATTCAACGGCTAAGGTAACTTTTTTGTCTTCATTGTTGATCGTTTGTAACATGTCACCTGTCGATTGTTGATCCAAATGAATGCTATTTGGATTTCGTTGTTCTGTCGTTAATCCTGATAATTGTAACGTCAATATGACCACCCGGCTTTCTTTGTTGGCTTAGTTATCAGATCGTGTGCAGCCAAGACCGCCCCAGTTGTTGGGTCGCTGTAGGCCTGTTGATAACGTCCAAGTTTTTTTGCCTTGAGATTGTTCATAAAACAATCCTTGAGAATCCGAGAATGCTCAAAAATTGAACCCGCTGTAGCTACCGGCGTTGCTTCATGAAAATCCCCGGATTGACGAAATAGGCTTTCAACATGCAGGGCCAATTCCCTACCCGATGCCTCCAAAATCGCAATTGCCGTTTCGTCATCTTGTTCCGAAGCCTCAATCACGTGCTCAGCAAATCCTGCAATCACTTTCTTTTCATGTGTCGAACCATAGATAAACGAAATAAGGTCTTCTTCACTCAAGTTGGTTGATAATCATGGCAGACAATAGGGTCGGTTGATCTCGCAAATCATACGCGCGGCAAATTTTATTAAGTGCCCGTAAGCCGATTTGATAGCCGCTGCCTTCATCTCCCAAAATATGTCCCCAGCCCCCGCTTCTATAAATCTCACCGTTGTTGGTCAGGCCGATAGCGTTTGAGCCGGTCCCCGAGATGACTAAAATGCCCGCTTCATCATTCGGCTTCAAAGATCCACGGAGGGCAACATAGACATCAGAAAAGGATGAAAAGATGATATTTTCGGATAATTTCAGCTCTAGAACAATGTCTCGCAGTTTTTCTTGAACTTTCTGATGATCTTCTTCATGACGAACACCCGCCAGACCAACGGACATGCCAATGACTTGTTCAGGGGGAATTGAGAATGTGTCCATACCCTTTTGTATTAACCGTTTCAACCGGCCTTTCATTTCTGCAAAGCCGATCAATTGAGGGTTAATAGCCTCTCCGACAACCCTTTGATTCAATGACTGATATCCCAAATCACTTTCACACCAACTGAATAAGGCTGTTGTCTTTGTTCCTCCGCCATCTATTCCAATGATATAAGCCATGACCATACCTCCATATCCTGTTGTTTTCATCATCAACATCGAAATAAAATGTCAATAAGAGTATGCATCATTTGTATTATTATTTTATATTATGTGATCCAAAAGGCGGATATTAATCTTAGACTAAAAAAATTCAAAAAAATCAAAAACGAGAGGTTAGATCACCAATGGTGTATCTAACCCCTCATCACATTCACTATTTGTCGTTATCCTTTTATGCCGATTTTTCTTCTGTATTGTAAAGTCTACTAACCATTTCTTTTTTGAACCCGAAGAAATAGGTTAAAATGAATCCGCCAATATAGGCAATCAATAATCCTATAATATAATACAGATAGTTACCGCCAGCGATAAGTGGAATTAATGCTAAACCTGATGGACCAACGGTAATCGCCCCAACATTTTGTAATGATAAGAAGGCTCCGCCAAATCCTGCTCCAAGACATGCTGTGATAAATGGGCGCCCAAGGGGTAATACCACACCATATATCAGTGGTTCACCGATGCCCAAAATACCAACAGGCAAGGCATTAAAAATGGTCTTGCGCAGACGTTGATCTTTTGTTTTAAAATAAATCGCAAAAGCTGCACCCACTTGTCCAGCACCTGCCATAGCTAAAATCGGTAATAGCGTTGTCGATCCTGTATTTTCTATTAAATCAAGGTGTACGGGGATAAGTCCTTGATGCAATCCAAGCGTAACCAGCGGTAAAAAGGTTGCTGCAAGCACATAACCACCGACAATACCTCCAAGTTTCAGCATCACATCAACCAAAAACCAAGTAAGACCGCTCATAATCCAACCTGCAATCGGTTGAATAACAACGAGTGTGATTAAAGATCCTATTAAAATTGTAATGAGTGGTGTTACAAGTAAATCAAGGCTATCAGGCATTCTTTTACGAACATAATGTTCTATTTTTACGAACATATAGGCTGCTATGATAACACCAAGAAGCCCTCCAATACCTGTACCGATCTGTAAATCAAATCCGAGTAAATTGAGTGTTTCAATATCACTGAGCACAGGAGCATATATTATAAGTCCGGCGATACCTCCAAGAACCAGAGTTCCTTTAAATTCACGCGCCGTATTAATGCCAACAAATATACCTAATGAACCAAATAGAAGACCACCAATAGATTTCAATAACTGATACCAATTTGAGTCTAAAATAGCGGGATCGAGGACACCAGCATCTGGATTAGCCAAGTTCATAATAATATTGGCAATTCCCAGAATTAACCCGGAGGCCACTAAGCCTGGAATCAGTGGAACAAAAATATTGCCAATGTGACGTAGCAATTGCTGAACTTTGGTCGTTTGTTTCGCTTTATAAGAGGCTTTCGTATCACTGGCAACATCAAATTCATCATCATCCTCAAGTGTGTCTCCTTCGATGCCCGTGATCTCTTGGAATTCATTAGCTACCTTTGTCACTTTCCCTGGACCCAATACAACTTGAATGGTTTCATCGTCAACAACACCCAATACACCATCAAGTTGTTTAATGCTATCGAGATTGATATTAGAACGGTCTTTAACCGTCACACGTAGACGAGTAATACAGTTGGTAAAACTTGCGATATTCTGTTTCCCTTGTAACTGATCTAATATGCTTTGCGCCAGTTCCCTATTATTCATTGAATCCACCTACCTTCAAATTTATTTAAAGTTCTATCGCTTGTCGGACAAAACCGTTGGCTGATGAAAGATTTTGTTCAGCTTCTTCAAACCGACACTGCTTTTTGATCATGACAATAGCGACTTTGGGTTTATAATGAGCGGCTTTCAAATAGCTTTCTGCCGTATGGCCATCGACTTGTGTTGCCAAAGCAATGATTTTTTTTGCGCGTTCGATCAGCTTTTTATTCGTTAACTGAACATCGACCATCAAATTTCCATAAACTTTGCCAATACCGATCATTGCACCTGTTGAAATCATATTGACGACTAACTTTTGAGCCGTTCCTGACTTCAATCGTGTGGACCCTGTTAATATTTCAGGTCCAACCATCACTTCAATTGCAACGTCGGCAACCCGGCCGATCTCGGCGTTCTTATTACAACTGACAGCCACTGTGTTCGCACCCATTTTTTGGCCATACTCTAACCCGCCGATAACATAGGGTGTTCTGCCACTCGCCGCTAAACCAACGACTGTGTCTCTTTCGCTCAATTGAATCGCTTGCAAATCTTTAACGGCAAAATTAGGATCGTCTTCAGCACCTTCTACGGCTTTAATTAACGCACCTTGACCCCCAGCAATTAACCCTTGCACCATTTCAAAATCTGTTCCAAAGGTGGGCGGACACTCAACAGCATCTAAAATACCAAGACGCCCGCTCGTTCCTGCGCCAATATAGATGAGTCGGCCGCCTTTTTCGAAAGAATCAACGACCTGTTTAACCGCCTTTTCGATTGATTCAATTTCTTTTTCCACGGCTTGCGGAACGGTTTTATCTTCTTCATTCATCACTTTCATGATGTCATACGTTGACATTTCATCAAGCTGCATCGTTTTTTCATTACGTGTTTCAGTGATAAGTTTCTCTAACAAAATCATTGGCCTCCCTTTTTACTCTGCCTGACCACTTGATGCGTACGATTTAAATGGGAAAGCGCACTGTCATACTCTTCATAAGCACAAGCTGTATATAACATATCGATAACGTTCAGCTGCGCGATTCTTGATGTCATTGCGGCACTCCTAAATTCATCTTCTTTTGCCGCTACAAATAATACAGCATCGGCCATTCCACTTATCGTGGTATCAGCATATTTGGTAATCGCAATAACTTTGGCACCGCGCGATTGAGCGACTTGAATGCAATCAATAATTTGCTGGGTTTCACCTGAATAGGAGATCGCCACGGCAACATCATGATCACTAAGATTCACTGCTGAGACTTTTTGCATATGAAAATCACTATACGCGGCACACATTTTATTAATCCTCATAAATTTTTGAACCGCATCAGACGCAATTAAGAAACTTGAACCCACACCATAAAAGTCAATTTTTCCTGCTTTAACAATATATTGATAGGCTTTCGTTAATTGTTCTTGATCAATTAATTGCATCGTATCGTATAACGATTGAATATTATTATTGGTCGTAACGGACATCATCGTTTCAATCGAATCACCGGGAACTAGATTCTCTCTTTCAAGATCATGGAGACTAATAACAGTAAGATCACCGGATAATTTTAATTTCAAATCCTTAAATCCCTCGTATCCAAGCGATTGACAATATCTCATCACAGCTGCTGCACTAGAGAAACTTTCCGCTGCCAGCTCCTGAACAGACATGGACACAACAGCTTCCGGATCTTTTAAAATATATTGGGCGACGGCTTTCTCCGCCGGTTTGACATAGACAAGTGACTCCCTTACTTTATATAAAACTCCATTCAAGATGTGACACCCCAATTGAGATGATAAATATAAGCGCTTACAAATATATTGTATGGGGTTTGAAACAAAAAATCAATAAATATAATAAACATGAAATAAAATTTCAAAACGTGGAATTTAGGCGATTGATCAAAAAATGAAGTCTTATCGCGGGATTGTATGTGGTCTACAAAGAGGGTAAGACAATGACGACACTACATACACTAAAAAAAACCCTTGATCCCGTAGACAGGATCAAGAGCTTTGCAAAATTTTAATCTTAGGCTTACTCACTTGTCTGCGCTCCTTCTTTCTGGTCACTCTTTGATTTCATGACCTGTTCAAGAATAATACAGAGCAGCACACCGACAACAAGGCCATTATTTAAAATCGACGTTAACGCTGTTGGAAACCCAGCCCAAGCTTCTTGGGGGACAAACATCGATCCGAATCCAGCCATCAGCGATACACTGATGATAAATACAGACTTCTCATCCCCTAGCTCGCGACGGTAATTTGAAAAACCGAGGCCAATCAAGCTGGAAATCGACAGGAATATGACCGCGTAGCCGACAGGCATTGGAATCGACGCGAAAAACGACATCACCGGCGGGAATAAGCTGATCAAAAGCATCGCAACACTCCCGATCAGAAATGGCAGGCGCTCAGCGATTCGGGTTGTGGATATAAACCCTGCCGCCGTCGCCATTGGGACACCGCCAACTGCCGCGAACAAACCCGTTAACGCTTGATTCACGCCCATCACAAATCCGGAACGGTTATAATTGAGTTCATCTTGTTTACCCGTGACACCCGCCACCACATTCATACTCGCCACCATGTTAGCCATAAGAATAAACGCAGTAAATATGGAAGTGAGCACGATGCCAATATCAAATGTTGGAACACCCCACGCTAATAGTTCGGGGAACGAGAACCATGATGACACATGAGACGTCATTGGCTTAGCAATTCCGACAATGGCAAACAACACCCACCCAAACACAAGGCTGATCAACACAGAATAACTACTTAAGAAACGATTTTGGCTGCGTGATAGTAATACAGCCAGAATCATCGTTACAATCGCACAGACAGCGACAACTAAATTCACACCATCTGATAAATAATCAACACCGAAAACACCTTTAATAAACGGGCCGCTGAGCTGGGTAACAAGTAAAATAAGATAAGTCCCCGTAACGATTGGCGTGAACATGTTTTCCACAATATTCATTTTGCGGAACACACTGACTAAAATAAACACGGCACCGCTGATAAGCAGTCCCAACTCAAGGCTCCGTAACACGACTTCTGGATCACCCGTCGATGAAACAAACCCGGCGTACATGAGAAAGACGCCCCACCATAATCCGGCCGGGCCATTTAGTATGGGCAGCTTATGTCCAAACACCCCTTGCAAGAGTGATGCGAGAGCCATGACGAAAAACGTCCGCTGCAAAACATCGGCAATCTCTGGCTGGGACATGCCAAAAGCATTCCCTACTGATAAAGGAGCCACAATGACACTGGTCATAATAAAAACCATCCATTGTGCTGAAGAAAACGCTAGTCTCATAGGTAACAGGACTCCTACTATAATCAATCATTTTTCTGTGCACGAGCGTGCAACATCGGCATGGCAACAAGACGTTGCCTTTAGCCGATAACCCCTTTCCATTCAGAGAAACAGGGTTATGATTTTCTTGTCATAAATTCTATCATATCATATGAAAACAGCGATCCAAAGAAAAGCGAACTGGGTACACAGCATAAAATCAACCGACCCCTAAGATGGCGTCGGTTTTCTGCCTTAGCTGGGCTAATCGGTGGCCCGAACAAGGATTTCGTTGATATTGACATGCCGAGGTAGACTGGACCGCATAAACAATAGCATTGGCTATATCTTCCGGATTCAGTGCTGTTAGTGAGATGTCTTCGTATCTAAAGGTTGCAGCTTAGCCTCAATCTGCTCTCTTTGGTCTTCAAGGAAAGGAGGCAGTGACAAGGCTTCCCCAAGGTGATCTAAATCTTCATCCGTGTCAAATCCTGGACCGTCAGTGGCTAATTCAAACAAAATGCCGTTGGGTTCCCGGAAATATAAAGAGCGGAAATAATGTCGATCAACAAAACCGGAGTGAGGGATTCTAGCCGATTGAATACGGTCAATCCACTCACGGAGTTCATCCTCGTCTTCCACGCGGAAAGCAACATGATGGACACCGCCGCGGCCAAGACGTTCCCGCGGCAAATCCGTCCGAACTTCTAAATGGACTTCAGCGCCGGTTCCGCCTTCCCCATTCGTATAAACAACAATATCGGGTTGTCCAGAGATATTACTTGGATAAGAATCGGCTTGTTCAAAACCTAATACATTGGTGAGCACGTTAACCGTCGGAGCAGCATCGGGGACCGTCAATGTGACCGGACCGAGCCCACGGATCCCGTATTCCTGCGGAACTGGACTCTTATCCCATGGTGTCCCGCCTTCGACGCCATGGTTATGTTCATCTGAAACCAAAATCATCCGGTGACCTTCATGATCCCTAAATGCCAACGTTTGACGGCCGGCGCGGTCGATGATGTCATCGTGGTCAACATGTTTGTCTTCAAAACGCTGCTTCCAATAAGATAAAGCCGCATCATTTTTCACACGCATGGACACCGCGGAAATACTGTTATTGCCGGCGTGGTTTCTCCCCGCCATCGGAATTTCAAAAAACGTCAAGTCTGTACCAGGGTTACCTCTTTCATCTGCATAGAACAGATGATATACGGAGGTATCATCTTGGTTGACCGATTTTTTAACAAGCCGAAGCCCTAGAATGTCGGTATAAAAGTCAAAGTTATCTGGCGCCTTGGCCGTGATGGAAGACACATGGTGTTGCCCTTTGATTTGCATAAATCCCCACTCCTTAGTGTTATTTCCGAATGCCAGTTCAACAACATGTTTTTATAGACATAATTTATCACGAATTCGAGATATTTTTCAACTCATAGACTTGTCTTATCATAACCCCATTTCACTTCAATAAATCATTAATGGTTGCGCGCCAGCGATTCACAACTTCCTCCGGATCTTGAAGGTTGATTTGGATGCCGGAAGTGATCTCAGCGTAATTGGACGTGTCCTCCTTCACGGAAGTCACTGTCGCTTCAAAGCGTTGCCTCGGGTACTTCGTTTCCTTTAATTCCGGTAGAGTATCCACATGAAGTTTCAAATAATAAGCCGCGCCATGATAAATGATTGTCAGGTTTGATTGGCCGTTCCGTAGTAAGTTAGCCGTTGTCGTTGAGCTTGGCCACAGTGCCAGCCGCAGGTGATTCGGACTGACGGCGACCACCTCACCAACACTAATCATGGCCATATGCGGTCTGCCGTTCTCATCTACCGTCACAAGCAACATTGCTTCATGAATCTTTTGATCAAGATCATGTCCATTCAAAAATGTACAAAGGCCTTCAGATAGACCATTCATATTCAATCCCCCTCAAAAATCGATCAATGTGGAGAAGATAGGACAAAAGTATATGAGTCACAAAATCATCCGAACTTGTTGGTGAATCCGTTCGGATGATTTGTTGAAAATCGTCATTCCTGTCATCGCGTCGTCAAAATCCTTCGCTTGCCGAGGCGTCTACGGATTTTGACGACGCTTAGAACGTGCTTTCATATCTTATTGTTCAGCTTCCTGAGTCTCCTGTTTTAGATTTGTCCCAGCCTCGTCCGTCCTAAATTACTTACCTTTTTCAGTATCAGGTAACCTTTCTGGTACAGCAGGTACCTCATGGGCATTCGGAACATCTTCAGGATCAACCTTGAAAGCTGGATTATATTTTTCCGGGTTAACCATGGCTTCAGGCTCAGATGAACGCCATGTATACAAACAAACTGAGCATAGATAAACTTCCCAAGTCCCTTGGACGGGTGACTCACTCACCATCGTCGCTTTCTTTGACTCGCAGCGTGGACAGATATGCATGGTCATCACTCCTCATTATTTTTCATTTTATCTTGTAAAATCTTTTCCCATTTTTCCGTTGCTACTGGAGAATCAAGCGGCTGTGAATAATGGCCTCTTGTCTCTGGTGCTGTCGGTGTGGTCGCATCCAATATCATTTTATCAGTGATGCCCGCTGGTTCAGAACCTGGATCAAGCGGTAGAACAGATAAGTTCGGAATCGTGATGGCGTCATGTTTCGGATGCATTTTCGTCGAAATCGCCCACATGACTTGTGGTAAGTTAAATGGGTCAACGTTTTCATCAACGACAATCACTGTCTTACAATAACCTAAACCGTGTGGCGTTGTCAGCGCTCGCATGCCAACAGACTTCGCAAATCCGCCGTAACGATTTTTCGTCGAAATGATAGCCAAAAGACCGTGGGTGTACATCGCATTGACAGCGACAATTTCTTCTGGATAGGCTTCTTTAAGCTGCTGATAAAGAGGCACACACGTATTGATGCCCATCATATAATCGATCTCTGTCCATGGCATACCGAGATACAATGTTTCAAAGATTGGGTTCTTACGATGATAGACACGGTTGACTTTGATCACAGGCATGCTGCGGCCGCCGGAATAGTGACCGGTAAATTCGCCAAACGGTCCTTCATATTCCCGCTCACCAGCAAGAATTTCACCTTCAAGAACAACTTCAGCACCCCATGGAATATCCAAATTGGAATCCTTGGACTTCACAATTTTATAAGGTTCACCTTGAATAGCTCCAGCCATTTCATATTCGGATTGATCATAGAGAATCGGCGTTCCCGCAATCGTTGTGATCACCGGTTCATTTCCAAGCGCAATGGTCACGGGTAAATTTTCGCCACGCTCCTCGGCTTGACGCAAATGAATCGCGATATCGTGTTGAGGGACGGGTTGGATACCCAGGCGGTCTTTTCCTTTGACTTGCATGCGGTAGATACCTAGATTTTGCTTTCCGAAGTTCTCCGAATCTGTGTAATCACGGGAAATCACACAAGCCTTGTCAAGGTAAAAGCCGCCATCACCTTGATTCAAACGGAACAACGGGAGCATATCAAACAAGTTAATATTTTCGTTCACTTCACATTCGTGGAACGGAGCGGTTTCCTCGCGTTGAACACCAACCGGGAATTGATCATAACGGCGGGCAAATTCAAAAAATTGATCTTTAACTGGTGTATTCTTGTCCATCCCCATCATTAAGGCGTGGTTGGACCATGAACCGATGATATTCAAAGCGATTTGCGCATTGTTATAACCGTTAATATTGTTAAATTTAAGCGCAGGTGTTTGTTCGCCAAGATTACTGATAGCTCTTGCCGCTGATCCAATATCCGGTTCAGGCATGACTTCCTCGTCAATGTTCAAAAGTTGCCCTTCTTCTTCAAGCTTTGATAAGAAATCGCGAAAATCCTTATAGGCCATGTCAGTACCTCCTAATATGTTTCTTTAATCGTTTTTCATTCCCTGCCAGCGTTTGGCTTCTGGGATATGGATACCAAATTGATCAAGTGTCCTAAATGCGACATGATCGATCAATTCATCAATCGTTTGTGGATGATTGTAGAAAGCAGGCATTGGCGGGCAAATGATCGTCCCCATCCTCGATAATTCAAGCATATTTTCTAAATGGATCGTGCTGAGCGGAGTTTCTCTCGTTAACAGCAACAATTTCTTTCGCTCTTTTAACATCACATCCGCAGAACGGGTTAACAAATTATCAGCGAGCCCCATGCGAATGGCGGCCATTGATTTCATGCTGCATGGCGCAACAATCATACCATCGACTTGAAAAGAGCCACTCGAAATTCTGGCAGCCTGATCTTTATGTGAATAGGCATAATCAGCCAGTTGTTTGACATCATCTACAGTGTAAGATGTTTCATGCTTGATGGTGGCCATCGCCCAGGATGATAAAATCAAATGGGTTTCCACGTCGGATGCTTTAAGTAGTTGCAATAGCCTGATGCCGAAGATCGCTCCAGTTGCACCAGAAATGCCGACAATCACTTTCATAACGTCCCCCCTCACCTGAGTGCCTAATGTCCCTTTCACTTCTCAATTGTACTCTGTCAGTTTTCATATTGGAAATATCTATTAAATCTATTTATAATACTTAATAGGTATTAAAAGGAGGGCATTCGATTGGACATCCGGCAATTAAAATATTTTGTCGCCATCGCTGAAGAAGGTAACATAACGAAAGCAGCCCATCGTCTCCACATGGCTCAACCGCCTCTAAGTCGACAATTAAAACAAATGGAAGATGAACTCGATGTTCAATTATTCGAAAGAAACAAGAAAAAGCAGGTGACCTTAACTTACGAAGGCAACGTATTTCTCAATCGGGCCAAAAACATCTTAAATCAATTTGAGGATTCAATCATTGAAGTGCAAGAATTGAAGGAAAAAGTCAGCGGGACTCTAGCTATAGGCTCTACAATTTTTTGTGCAAATATGATGTTATCGAAGATTGTCTCCCTTCGTGAAAACCATCCTGATTTGACATTTAACATCTGGGAGGGTGATTCGGTTCGTTTAAACGAGCTATTGGAGAACAGACAAATTGAGATTGCGATTACATCAAGCCCTGTACCTAAAGGGAATATCGAAAGGAAAAAGTTATCATCCGATCCTTATGTCTTGGTGTTGCCTAAGAAATGGTCCATTGATATACCTGACAACATCGAATTAGCTGGGATTTCTGACTTGCCTTTGGTACTGCTCAGGCCTAACCGGGGTATTGGCCTGTATGATCACGTCATTCTTGAATTTAATCGTCGAGACCTGCATCCGAATATCCTTTGTGAATGTCATGATTCCGTTCTCTTGTTCAGTTTGGTGGCGGCAGGATTCGGGGCGACAATATTACCATCATCCATGCTGTCGCTGAGTGACATCAGCCAGTTCCGAACCATTAATATCAAAAGCAATCCTCTATTATTAGAACCAGCCATTCTTTGGCGCTCAAATAGTTACCTATCGAAGCCGGCACAGGAATTTATCGCGCTTTTTGGTGATGATTAATATAGCGGAATCGTGCACACCTCGCTCTTATGGGACATCCCGCTGTCTATGGGACAGTCTCGGGACACAATAACTGCTTTGTGGGACAGAATGATGTCAGTTTGGGACAGTTTTATTTCAGTGCGGGACAGCCTTGGGACATCCCGCTTCCTATGGGACAGTCTCGGGACACGATAACTGCTTTGCGGGACAGAATGATGTCAGTTTGGGACAGTTTTATTTCAGTGCGGGACAGCCTTGGGACATCCCGCTTCCTATGATAGAAGACACCCTATCTCATCTTCTCTAATGGCCAGATTCTAACGTCTTTTTGCTTAGAAAAACGTAACAAGGGCGCCGGATCCTCCTTTATTTGGATACGGCGGTCAATCATTGTATTTTTTTCAATATGCGCTTCTGCTTTCTGTAACAACCATGGCTGATGATGAATGTTACAGCGGTAAACCCTTTGATTGTGAACCGTGTAAAGGCAGTATCGCTCGGCTAACCAGTAGTCCAGTGTCCCTTTTTCTGCTTGATAGGGTTCCGATATAGCTTGGTATTGACAGCGGAAGTCTCGTTGACCATTATATCTTTTACTTGTATACGACACCTTTCCCGACTCGGACGTCACATTCATGCGGGCATGAAAATACGGCAAGTGGTAGGCAATCCCTGCCAGCTTAACAGCCATCCAACTGGCTGCATCAAGGCTAAAAAAATACACCCCGGGTTTGCCGTCCACTGTAACATAGGTCCGGACATTCAATTCGGGAAAACGTGACATGAACGGAACTGGTGGAATACCACGTGGCCGGACACCACTCATGCTAAGAGCAACTAAACTGATCCAAGCATCACCCTTGTATGTATCTAGCGGCAATGAATTTGGAAGGAAGCGACCGAGCATGTCCGGATCAACAGGCCAATGAGCAAACAACAGATCATGCCACGTTTGTTTCATGATCCACGGCTGATTAGGCAGCGGCCATGGTCGATGAGTCGTGTCTAATCCCATGAATGACCATCCTTTCAACGAGTCTTCAGTCAATGACTTCAATCAAGCGTCGATCGTGATCATTTTGTCTCGTGGCAATTAGTTTACCAATTCTCTGCGTTGTTTTCCCCAAATTGATAATAAAATATGTTTAAAAAGACGGGACAAGATCCCGCCTTTTTGTAAATGCCTTTATTTTACAATATCCTTATGATAGTCGGTGTTGCCAACATAGCCCGGAATACTCCAGATATTCTTGTCTTTACGCTGAGCGATACTCTCAACATCCCTTAGTGTATTAATATATTTTAAGTTGGGAGGGTATATATAGGCCAGACGCGCCAATCCTTCTCTCAGGATCATCTGATTATACATCTTGCCGTCAACATAGACATAAGCTAATAAACGGTCATATTTGCCACGTTTCGGATCGCCGATTTCTAATTTAATGTTTTTCCCATCAAGGAGCTTCTCTGCAAATGCCGTTGCCTCTTTACCATATGGATCGTGACCGGCATAAGTTTCCGGCGTGTCGATCAAAAGCATCCGGATCGTTTCTTTTTTGCCATTCATTTTGACATCAATTGTGTCGCCATCCGTGACATCGATCACTTTCGCTGATACAGCATTATCTGGAGGATCGATGGGCTCTATTTCTTTCTGTGGCGATTGGGGCTGCTCAGTTCCCTTGTCAGGATTTGTGCTACATCCTGCTAACATCATGGTCATCATTAAGGCGATTAACCATTTCTTCATGTAATCCCTCATTTAATTTAGAATGATTAAGGTTCATACAAATTTTACATGACGAAGTTGGTTATGAATACGGATATTTGCTTAAATTCGATTTTTTAAAGAGAAACCGAATTAAGGCACATTAAATTTGCGTTGGGGTACATTTCATTTAATTAAGGAGCATAAGTGAGGTTAAAAGGCCCAATCAGAAAGGTAAGAAACAAAAAAGTAGTAGGGGGCGTCTCAAAAGTTTCAATCATCCTTCTAAGCCGCCCCTTTCCACCTGTTTTTAATTGTTAATAGGATCACTAAGTTATTCCCACTCAAACGGCGTCTCTTGATACACATAATAGTTCAGCCAGTTCGAGAACAATAGATGGGCATGCGAACGCCAACGATTGAGCGGTTTATTGTCTGGATTATCACCTGGAAAGTATCCTTTGGGTATCGCAGCATCCAAGCCTCGATCAATATCGCGCCTGTACTCTTCAGCCAGTGTTTCAGCCCCATATTCTAAGTGCCCAGTAATCATGACATGCCGTTCGTCTTTTGATAACATCATAAACGGTCCGGCATCTTCTGATGAAGACAACAATGTCAATTCAGGATGAGCAAGAATCTCTTCTTCTAAAACGTCAGTATACCGGGAATGCGGTGCTAAGAATTCTTCATCAAACCCTCTCACAAGTTTGACCGTTGAATCGGCAAGCTGATGTTTGAAAATGCCTGTACACTTTTCTGGAAGATCGAATTTGCCTATGCCATAGTGATAATAAAGGGCCGCTTGGGCTCCCCAACAGATATGTAAAACAGAGGTGACATGTGTTTTCGTCCATTCCATAATTTCAGTGAGCTCTTGCCAATAGTTCACTTCCTCGAAAGGCAACTGCTCTATTGGGGCCCCAGTAATAATCATCCCATCAATCCGGCGATCTTTAATGTTAGAAAAGGTTTCATAGAACTGTGCAAGATGAGACTGACTTGTACTTTTGGACTCATGCGTAGCAGTACGAAGAAAAGTAACATTCACTTGCAGCGGTGTGTTCCCCAATAGACGCAAGAGATGGGTTTCCGTTTTTTGCTTTTCCGGCATGAGATTTAAAATCACAATATTTAATGGACGAATGTCTTGAGTCACCGCCCGCTCATTCTCCATAACAAATATGTTTTCCTTTTCAAGCGTATTGCGCGCAGGCAACAACTTAGGGATGTTAATCGGCAATGGGATCCCCCCTATATAAAATGTCAATAATGATTCATAAAATGATGTGAATAGTATTAATCTGTTCTTCGAGTTTTCCCTAGCTTTAAACGGTCAACAAATGAATATCAACATTATAACGTATGATGCTTTCATTTGTTAATGTTTTAACTCAGTTATCCAAAGATTGAAATGCCTCGCACCATGTATAATTCCAAGCGTTTGAATCAAAATAGGGAGGCATTTGACATTTTTTGAAGGAGTGGCATGACTATTGGGACAACCCAAGCCATCGGCATGGACCGTGATGGCCATTGCATCAATCCCCTTAATTATGACATTGGGGAATTCCATGCTCGTTCCAGTTTTTCCACAAATGAAATCATCATTACATCTATCCCAATTTCAGGTAAGCTTAACGATTACCGTATTTTCTATTGCAGCGGCCATATTTATTCCTATTGCCGGCTATTTATCGGATCGGTTTTCGCGAAAAGCTGTCATTCTTCCATGTCTCATTCTATATGGAGCCGGTGGACTTCTTGGAGGAGCAGCGGCTGCGTGGTTTGGCAATCCTTTTCTCTGGATTATTGTCGGGCGCATCCTGCAAGGACTTGGAGCCTCTGGGACCGCCCCGATTGCGATGGCTTTAACCGGTGACCTATTTAACGGCAGTAAGGAAAGTAAGGTTTTGGGTCTCGTTGAGGCATCCAATGGATTTGGAAAAGTGTTATCCCCCATCCTTGGATCCCTCTTGGCGATCTTGGCCTGGTATATGGTCTTTTTCGCGTTTCCGGCTGTCTGTGTGTTGTCCATTCTTTTGACATGGATTTTTGTCAAAGAAAAAAAGAAGCAAAAGTCCGCGCCACCATTCGGGCAATATTTAAAAGGTTTAGGTTCTGTTTTTAAGCAGGAAGGCCGCTGGTTACTAACGGCCTATCTGGCTGGCGCCGTTTGTTTAATGACGATATTTGGGATTTTATTTTACTTATCAGATGTTTTAGAACAAAAATATAACTTAGAAGGCGTACCCAAGGGCGGTATACTTGCTATTCCGCTTGGCGTCATGTTATTGACGAATTACCTAACTGGAAGCTTAATTAAGCAAAATCAAAAACGAATGAAAATGTTTATCGTGATCGGTCTCCTACTCATGACAGCATCATTTTCTACATTAGTCTTCTTTCAAGCTCTGATTCCGTTCTTAGCAATCCTTGCCGTCAGCAGTGTTGGGACGGGCATGGTGCTCCCTTGTCTGAACACCTTAATTACGAGTGCTGTCGGCCAATCCAAGCGCGGATTTGTGACATCTTTGTATGGATCTGTCCGTTTCCTAGGTGTTGCTGCGGGGCCTCCCCTTTACGGCTTTTTAATGGAATGGTCAAGAACCGGCATGTTTCTTTCGACGGCAGGTCTAACCCTAGTAACGGCCTTCCTGTCACTATTATTAATTAAAGTCCCGAGCAAAGAGCCTGAGAAGCAAAAACAATCATTGTTCCAAAAACTTGAATTCAACACACAAAAATAGGAGGTTAATCTCAAGTGCCTACATTTTTTTCACCAGAAATTATGAACCCAAACTTTCACGTATTAAATGTTGTCGATTCAAACAAAACGCCTGTGGGTTATACAGCCTTTTTATTTGATGAGAAGAAAATGTATATTTACGGACAGGTGGAACAAGAAGGATTAGCCGAAGATTATAAGGACATGGTCAAACCCTATGTTGAGGGAATAACGAAAGCTAACCCTGATCTTAATGTGTATTCGTATTTTTCCATAGGCGGAAAACCATTTTCCATAGATACCCAAAAAGATGAAAGTCAATAGGGCACAACCCAGATCACACTGAATACTCTATTTCAGAAAGGAAAAGGACTGGAGGGGTATTCAGTGGATTATTTTTTGGAAGTATTACAATTGAACCATCTCACCTTTATTTTCCTAGGGGTTCTAGTTGGCATTATTGTGGGTTCCCTACCTGGTCTGACACCAACCATGGGCGTCGCTCTTTGCATTCCATTCACTTTTCCATTAGATCCGATTAACGGCTTATTAATGATCGGCGGGATTTTTTTCGGAAGTGTCTATGGGGGGTCGTATCCAGCTGTACTCTTTAATGTTCCTGGGGCGCCTGCTTCTGTGGCAACGACGTTTGACGGGTATCCCATGGCGAAAAAAGGTCTAGCCAGAAAGTGTTTAGAAATTGGGACTATGGCTTCGTTTATTGGCGGATTATTTGGCATCTGCCTGTTACTCTTCTTTTCACCTATACTTACTCAGTTTGCACTACAATTCGGGCCTGCTGAAAGCTTCTGGTTAGCCATCTTAGGGATTACGTTGATTGCAACACTGTCGCAAGGGTCGGTTATGAAAGACCTTCTGGGTGCATGTCTGGGCATTGCTTTCTCTTTCATCGGGATCAGTGTATTTTCAGGAACATCCCGATTCACCTTTGGCCTAGACGCACTCACGGGCGGATTCCATGTTGTTGCCGTTCTCGTCGGACTGTTCGCTTTCCCGCAAGCCCTTAACCTTCTTGAAGAGCTCCATCAAAGGAAAAAGCAACATCATGACCATTCTTCTGACACAACGAATATGAAACCATCATCTATCCGACAATCTTTAAGAACCTTAATCAAACATAGAAAATCACTGACGATAGGAAGCATTATTGGTGGATTTGTCGGTATTCTTCCAGGTGCCGGTGGTAACATCGCCAGTGTAGCTGCTTATAGTGAAGCCAAACGATCTTCAAGAAATAAGCATCTCTTCGGAAAAGGTCATCCTGAAGGGATTGTTGCCTCTGAGAGCGCCAATAACGCCCTCGTTGGTGGATCCCTTATCCCACTGTTAACCTTGGGCATCCCAGGATCACCGACAGCAGCCATTTTTCTTGGCGGGATTTTAATTCACGGCATATGGCCGGGAAGGAGTTTATTTGTTAACCATGCAGACGTGGCCTATCCATTTTTGTATGGCATGTTACTCGTGCCATTCGCCACGTTAATATTCGGGTTAGCCCTCATTCCCCTAGCCAGCCGGTTAGTCCGTATTCCAAGTTATTATATGGCTCCAATGATTATATCTTTCTGTATTATTGGGGCTTATGCCACTCAGAACAGCTTATTAGATGTCTATTCTATGGTTTTGATCGGTATCGGGATGTACATTCTGCACAAATACCAATTTGAACCAGCCCCCATTGCTCTTGGTTTTATACTAGGTCCGATTGCTGAACAAGGGTTATTGCAGGGGATAGCAATCGGTCAGGCTAATGGAAGTGTTTTATCCTACTTTACAGGCAGCTACTGGAACCTCATTCTCATCGCTATTATCGGGCTTTCCATTTTGAAGCCAATGATACAAGCACGTAAGCATTTAATTAAGCATTGGTCTGATTCACCGTTCTCTCCTATAAAGGGCTTGCCATGGTTTGTTTTCGCATTGATCATGGCCGGTGCCCTACTGTTTGTCTCTCAGTTTCAGTTTTCAGATCAAATCTTTCCACAAATCGTGTTTGCTTCAATGCTATTATTGTCGCTTATGCTGTTTATGAAAACGTCATTTAACAAAGAAGCCGTCCATAACAAGATCCGCTTTAACTCAAATCCGTCTTTCTATGCTCTTGTCGGTGTAATTAGTGTGATCAGTTTGATGATGAACCTCGTCGGCTTCTATATCCAGGCGCTGCTGTTAATGGCTGTTGTTCCTTTATATTACAAAATGCAGCGATATCATCACTCAACCCTCATGAGTATCAGCTTAATTGCTGCAGGGTTTACCTGCATTTTGTTCGTTGTGTTTACAACCGTCATGAATGTGCCCCTTCCTACAAGCATCTTCTTATACCCCGTTAAATAACATAGAATCAGCGCGGGCATTCATGTCCCGCGCTGATTACTGCGGTTCGTAGTTCATTTAGCATGAATGGTTTTAAGTAATTCTTCATATTTTTTTGTTCGTCGTTCAAACACTTTCATCACTTCATCCCGTTTCATGATCATAAGGTCCGCCCCGGCTTTTTTCATTTCCTTTTGAAATTGTTTATCTTGCAGTAATTGGTGAAACATGTGTTCAAGTTTTTTAATAATTGGCTTTGGAGTTCCTTTGACAGCTGCAATCCCTCTGTCGGTACTCATAATCACACTTGGATATCCCAACTCTTTAAATGTAGGCACGTCAGGTTCAAAGTGATGACGCTTTTCGCTTGCCACAGCCAGGATCCGGACATCATCGTTTCTACGATGCATGCCTGACAAATTCCCTGAAACGACATCAATATGGCCACCAAGTAATGAGGCCGTCGCCTTTGAAGCACCTTTGAAAGCAATCGCCTTTAAATCAATGCCCGCTGCTTCTTCAAGCTGTAAAATAGCCATATGTTGACCGACATATTTGCCTGAGTGTCCAATGGTTACAGAACCTGGATGCTCCTTAGCATACTGAATCACATCACTTAAGGTTTTAAAGGGGCTATTCTTTTTCACGGCAAACACGGTTGGATCATAACCCCAGTTCACAATGGGTTCGAAATCGTCTGTTGAATACGTGTCATAAGCCATTGGTTGCGTAATTATATGGGGTAAGTTGTAAGCCGATAAAATATATCCATTTTTTTTGACATTGGAAAAGTAGTTCCATCCGACTTGTCCTCCCCCGCCCGGTTTGTTAACCACAATCATGTCCTGTCCTAAATATTTTTTGGCATACTTTGCGATGATGCGGGCCTGCGTATCGGTCCCACCCCCTGGCGAATAGGAAACAATCAGTTTTAAGGATTTGTTAGGAAAGGCTTGGTTTGAATCTGATGAATCTTGTGAACACCCCGATATAACCAGGATAGCCCCCAGTAGCATCATGGCCAAAATGGCTTTCAATGGTCGCATACGTTCACACACACCCTTTCAAGCACGTAGTGCATCATATGCCTAAAAATTGGGCGCGTGTGATCGATTTTCACCGCTTGCGCCAACCAAAATTCATCATGATATCTTCCATTTGTAATTGTTGAACCATATCGATCATCCGTGTACCGATCCACTGAGTAATAAGAGCGTAGATAATGATTGGCAGGTCAACCACAATGGCTGTTAATAGCATCATCGATCCGTTGATCCAAAAAATGACGCGTCCAGGTGAGAAATGTCGATAGGTTGCAATGATTAAAGCTAAGATAACAAGACCGCCGTTGGAAGCCTTTTGCCGAACCATCATCCCCACTCCGATTCCGAAACAAAGCGCGCCCATCAGAATATCCAACCACAGATAAGGATGAGATCGGACCGTTAAAAAGCTTAACAGGTTGACGACAATAGAAACGACGGTAACAGCATACATTGTCCGAATGGCACTAGCCATGCCTAAGTATTTTCCAGCCATGATCAGCAAGGGGAAATTTACGAGCCATAAAGTGATACCTAACGGCAGCCCGAAAAAGTATTCAGCGAGAACGGCCATCGCCGCTGCACCCCCGGTCGGTATATCATGAGGAAATAAAAATATGGCAAGCGCGATTCCCTGAAGGATGCTACCTAATGTTAACCAAAAATACGATATCATCTGTTGTTTAGTCATAAACATTGACCTCTTTTTATAATGAGACCTGATAAGATATCTTATTTCTCTTTGGACAAAATTATGAGGTTGTACCCAAAACATAGCTTTTCTAGCAAGACAACCGATGTTTAGCTAAAGTTGAGTTAGTTATACTCATACAAGATTGAATCCGTTTAGACCTTTTACTGGTGGGAACACTGTTTATAAAAGGTATGAGGTGGTGAGATGATGTCCTTTTCCATACATATTAACAATCAATCCTATAAAGCTAAGGAAGGACAATCTATTTTTGAAGTTGTGAGAGATCAAGGCATCTATGTCCCTGGGATTTGTTCCTCCCAGCCGGACCTTGGCGTTGGTGCCATCCAGACGTGCGACACTTGTTATGTTGAAGTCGATGGCGAATTAAAAAGGTCGTGTGCAACCAAAGCAAGCCCCGGGATCAATGTCAAAACATTGTCAGATGACGTGCAAGAGGCTCAATATGAAGCGATGTCAAGAATTTTGAAAAACCATGAGTTGTATTGTACGGTCTGTGATAATAACAACGGCAATTGTGAAGTCCATAACACAGCCGAGTATCTTGGGTTAGATCATCAAAAATATGATTTTAAACCTAAACCCTATCCGGCCGATAACTCACATCCCTTCTATCGTTACGAACCCGATCAATGTATTCTATGTGGTTTATGTGTTGAAGCTTGTCAAGATTTACAAGTCAGCGAAGTTTTAAGTATTGATTGGGAACGCGAACAACCCCGTGTGATTTGGGATAATGATGTTCCCATCGATCAATCGTCTTGCGTTTCCTGCGGCCACTGTGTCTCGGTCTGCCCCTGTAATGCTTTAATGGAAAAGCCGATGTTGGGCGAGGCCGGCTACATGACGGGGATGCCTAAGAATATCCTGGAGCCCATGATTGATTTAACGAAAGAGGTTGAACCTGGTTACAATGAGATATTTACGATTTCGAACCTAGAATCCACCATGCGGGAAGATCGCATTGAGAAAACAAAGACCGTCTGCACCTATTGTGGCGTCGGCTGTAGTTTTGAAATGTGGACAAAGGATCGGAAAATCCTTAAAGTTCAACCCGATCCAGAAGCGCCGGCAAACGGTATTTCAACTTGTGTCAAAGGAAAATTCGGCTGGGATTTTGTCAATAGCGAGGAACGGTTAACCAAACCATTAATCCGGAAAGACGATCGATTTGTCGAAGCAACGTGGGATGAAGCTTTAACCTTAATCGCAGAAAAGTTCACCTCAATTAAAGATAACCACGGTCCTGATGCCACAGGCTTTATCGCCTCTTCCAAATGTACCAATGAAGAAAATTATCTTTTTCAAAAATTAGCCCGCGCTATTATGGGGACGAATAATGTCGATAATTGCTCTCGCTACTGCCAATCACCAGCGTCAACCGGTCTCATGCGGACGGTTGGCATCGGCGGTGATGCTGGAACGATTCAAGATATCGCGAGCGCTGAACTCGTCATCGTAGTTGGTGCCAACCCAGCTGAATCTCACCCGGTATTAGCGACACGGGTGAAGCGGGCACACAAACTTCATGGCCAAAAGTTAATTGTGTCCGACTTAAGAAAAAATGAATTGGCCCAGAAAGCGGATCAATTCATTCATCCCAAACCAGGTACCGATCTGATTTGGTTATCCGCTGTGACTAAATATATTATTGATCAAGGCTGGGCTGATGAGTCTTTTATTCATCAGCGTGTGAACGGCTTTGACGATTTTGTTCAATCTCTTGAGACATATACCCTCGATTACGCTGAAGAAAAGACAGGTTTAAGCCAAGACACTTTAAAACAGGTGGCTCAAAGCATTCACGAAGCTAATACGGTCTGTTGTCTATGGGCGATGGGCGTAACGCAGCATTCCGGTGGAACCGATACAAGCACGGCGATCTCCAACCTGCTATTGGTCACAGGTAACTATGGTAAACCAGGTACAGGGGCTTACCCGCTCCGGGGTCACAACAACGTTCAAGGCGCCAGCGATTTCGGAACGATGCCAGCCTGGCTGCCAGGCTATGAAGCGGTCGAAAACGATGATGTTCGCGCCCGATATGAGAAAGCTTGGGGAACGAAACTGCCAAAAGATCCAGGTCTCAATAATCACCAAATTGTTGAAGCGATTCAAGACGACAAAGTCAAAGGTATGTATCTCTTTGGTGAAGAGATGGGATTGGTCGATTCCAATATCAATTATGTTCATGAAGCTTTTGAAAAACTTGACTTTTTCGTCGTTCAAGATATCTTTTTCTCAAAAACAGCGCAATACGCCGATGTCGTGTTACCGGCGTCTCCAAGTCTTGAAAAAGAAGGCACATTCACGAATACGGAGCGACGGATTCAACGCCTCTATCAAGTGTTTGAACCGTTGGGCGACAGCAAACCTGATTGGCAAATATTCCAGGACATTGCCAACCAGCTCGGCGCTAATTGGCATTACAAACACCCAGGCGAGATCATGGCCGAAGCAGCTCAATTAGCTCCCGTTTTTGCTGGAGTTGATTATGACCGTCTTGAAAAGTTTGAAAGTCTCGTGTGGCCTGTCGCTCCTGATGGCACAGATACGCCGCGTCTATATGAAGATTCATTTGGCTTCCCAGACGGTAAAGCCCGGCTCTTCCCTGTTGACTGGACAGAACCGTTTGAACCCTCTGATGAAGCCTACGACCTTCATTTGAATAACGGTCGACTGCTTGAGCACTTTCATGAAGGTAATATGACTTACAAATCGGAAGGGATCACCCACAAAGTGCCCAACCCATGGCTTGAGGTATCGCCGGAGTTGGCTAAGGAACGCGGCATAAAAACAGGGGCTCTCGTCAGGCTGGAGTCACCATACGGTAAAACCAAAGTCAACGTGTGGGTGACTGAACATGTTGAAGGCAAAGAGCTCTATTTTCCGATGAACTCAACCGAAGAAGTTAGAGCCGTCAACAAATTAACAAGCAGTTACTATGACAAAGACACTCATACACCGAGCTATAAGGAAATGAACGTCAAAATGATCATCCTTGAAGCGGACGGCGTCTCCCCGCTTCCGGAAGAAAATCATCGGTTTGGCAATCGCCAACCTCATATTGGTGTCGAAACAGATAAAAAATGGAAGCGGGATGACTTCACGTCGATTCCGCAAACTGTCAGAAAGGAGCAACTCGATCATGGCGAAAGCGATCAAGCAAATTGATATCACCACACCCAGTCAAGAGGAGGAGCAAGCCGAAGCGGTCAATAAATTGATTGGCAAGTTGGCTGACAATCAAGAATCATTGACAAAGACATTGGAGATTGTCCAAGAACTTGATGGTGTGGGTATTCTCGATATGGCTAAAGGTGCCTTGAAGACAAGACAGGAACTGGGTGTGCTCGCCATGGATCAAATCAATCAGCCGGAAATGCACCGCATGATCAAAAACGGCATGATGATGGTGAGCTTACTTAATAAGATTGACCCTGATCAGTTAGAAAAGGTCTCTGATGCTATGAATCACGGACTCGAACATATGACATCATCGGATGAGGATGCACACCTCGGTTTATGGAAAATGGCCAAAGCCATGAAAGATCCCGACATCAATCGATCCCTCTATACGCTCTTTGAATTCTTAAAAGGATTTGGACAGGCGCTGGATAAAGCCGGTGATGACAAGTGAAGACGTTTAACTTATCGATTAAAGGAATGCAGGATTCATCTGACGCTGAAAAAGTGGACGCGGTCCTGCATGACGTTTGGGGCATTCGAAAAGCGGAAGTTAATTTAGAAACCGGACAAGCCGGCATCTCCTACGATGAAAACGCAGGTGCCGTCGAAGATTTTAAACAAGCGGTTCATGAACTAGGTTTTGAAGTCGACGACGGCACTGGTACATTAAACGAAGGAGAAGGTGACAAGTAAATGCCGAAAATCTGTGAAATATGCGGTCACGTCGAAACTCGAGATGAAGACGACAGCAACTACCCCATTCTTGGGGTTTGCGACAGCTGCGCCCAAGACCGGCAGCATGCGGTGAATTTTAATTTTGGCGAGAAAAATGAATGAGTGCACAAGTTGCGTTCCGGTGTAAAAATCACAATAGAGGCACATAAATTTTGAACTAAGTGGCATTTCATCAAGAATAGAGACAAAAGTGAAAGAGTAGGGATTATAACTGGGAACTAAGCAACATAATTTTAGTGGGAATCATAATAAAAAGGTGTCCTCAAGGTCTCACATCATCCTTCGAGGGCACCTTTTTTTCCGAAATAAACGGAGGGGCTTAAAACCCCTCCGTTCTTACATAACTTTATTCGATTATTCAGCATCGACGCTGAGTTCACCCTGTAGTTCCTTGGAATGCTTCCACAAATTCTCATGATTCGATTCTAAAAATGCCTTTAATAATCCCTTTGACTTGGCATCCAAGTTGTCGAGCACAAATTTTCCCTTCATGGCTTTATCTAAGTTATTCACATGCTCCGGCATCGATTTATAGCCAGGACGGATGCGGCGTTCTTCATTGGAAACTAAAATTTCGCAAGCCGCAGCGCCGTTGAAATAAGGCCCTTCTTCTCCGTGTCCGGCCGCGACCCATACAATCCAATAAAGATTGGCATCATCCAAACCTTCCTTCGATGGATTAAAGCGGACTCGCTTCTCCACTTTACTCTTGGCATGCATCGCTCCCATGTCAATAAAGACGTCCTCATTCTGTGGATCAATGATAACAGGAGTAATATGATCAAGACTGATGGTACCTACACCAAAACTGCCGTCACCGTCCGTCGAATCACCACTAAGGATGTTAAACTGATTTTTACTTTTATCATTAAAAAGGTCCTTCATAAATATAACCTCCCTTTAAGCTGTCTATATGATCTATACACGCTCATATACATGAACCCATCCAACAAGTGATTTTATTCATACACAGCCAATTCGGCTTCGATTTGCTGCTTAATTTTATCTAAACATGCTTCTGCCGTTTTTGCAAAGACTCGCTTGCCATTAACCATAGCATACGGACGGACTCTGCAGATACCGCAGTATGAAAGACATTCATTCTTAATAACAGCGACTTCCGGATATTGCGATTCCAGATCCTCTTCAACATCGAGAAGGTTAATTAAACTGGTTTCGCAGACTTCTACAACGACGATACCCATTTTTTCCACCTTCTTATCATCTATCGTCTGCTGACACTATTTTATCTATATGAATCGACTTTTACAAATAGGGTGCCTAAAAAAAGCTGTCGGGATGCACCCAACAGCTTTTGTTTCGATCTATTTGATTAATATTTTTGCGCTTCCTCTAAGTGAGCCTGTTTCTCCTTGTAAGCTTCTTTTATCGATGTCTTGTCAGAGACTTCAGCAACACCTACATGCCACCATGAATCATAGTCCCCTGTCATGGTCTTCGGCAAGACTTTTATATCAATCAATGTCGATCTTTCCTGCTGTTTTGCGTCCTCTAAAGCATGTTTTAAATCTTCAAGCGACTTGACTTGATACGTTTTAAGACCATAGCCTTCAGCGACTTTAGCAAAATCAACATTCATGATCTTACCATCATGCCTAGCAGCATCTTGATCGCGATGGCGGAATTCTGTCCCAATGCTTGGCATACCATTGCCCATCTGCAAATTATTAATGCAGCCAAATCCCGCATTATCAAATAACACGACATTAATTTTCTTGTCTTCTTGCAGACTTGTGATCAATTCGGAATGCAGCATGAAAAAGCTTCCGTCACCAACCATCGCATAGACTTCCTGATCTGGTCGAGCGAGTTTCACACCTAGTGAACCTGATATTTCATAGCCCATGCATGAATAACCGTACTCCATGTGATACGTGTTCGGACTTTTTGTTTGCCACATTCTCTGTAGATCACCCGGAAGACTGCCGGCAGCACCCACGATAATACTATCATCAGCAATCGATTGATTAACGACACCAATAACCGCCGTTTGCGTTAATTCTGTATCAAGTGATTCTGCATACTCAGGTAGTTGGTCATTCAAATGTCCGGCGACCTCTGGAGTATAATCTTGACCACTGAATTGGGTACTGTAAAGACGCTTAAGCTCCTTGTCCCAATCTCTTTTCGCCTCTTGAACGTCACCTTTATAGGCTGTTTTATAATCAACAGATTGCAAAGCCTTTGTCAACTGTTGTAAAGCCCCTGCTGCGTCAGCAACAACTTTCGTCGCATCAAATTTTCTTGCATGAAAGTCTGAGGCATTGATTGTTAGAAAATCAACTTCAGGATGACTGAATTGCGTTTTAGATGACGTGGTAAAGTCAGAAAAACGTGTGCCGACGCCAATAACGAGATCAGCTTCACGCGCGAGTCGATTCGCCGCTAAGTTCCCTGTCACCCCGACGCCGCCAAGATTAAAGGGATGATTACTGCGGACCGCGCCTTTTCCTGCTTGCGTTTCAACAAACGGGATATTATACGTTTCCGCAAACGTTTTGAGATCATCAGCAGCTTCCGCATACCGGACCCCTCCGCCACAAACGATTAGTGGTTTCTTTTTACTTGTGATCAGATTGACCGCATCATCCAGCTCAGCTTGCGTCGGCAAACGGCGTTCAATGCGATGCACTCGTTCTTTGAAAAACGCGGCCGGAAAATCAAATGCCTCTCCTTGTACATCCTGCGGCAACGCAATCGTGACCGCACCTGTATCCGCTTGGTTTGTCAGCACACGCATCGCATTTAGTAACGCTGTCATCACTTGCTCCGGACGGTTAATACGATCCCAATATTTACTGACGGGTCTGAGAGCATCGTTCGTTGTCACGGACGGATCATGGGTTTGCTCAATTTGCTGCAGTGCAGGGTCCGGCTGCCGCGTCGCAAACACATCGCCTGGAAATAGTAAAACCGGAATTTGATTAGCCGTTGCTGTGGACGCAGCTGTCACAAGATTGGCCGATCCCGGACCAATGGAAGACGTACAGGCCATAATCTGTTTACGATGATTTTGTTTAGCGAAAGCGACAGCCGCATGAGCCATCCCTTGTTCATTCCGCCCTTGATAAACATTCAGTTCACCTGGATGCTCCTCAAGAGCCTGCCCCATACCAAGCACATTACCATGACCAAAAATCGTAAAAACACCCTTAACGAATCGCTGTCTTGTGCCATCAAACTCAATAAACTGTTGATTTAAAAATTTCACGATAGCTTGAGCCGTCGTCAAACGGATGGTCTCCACGGAGAATCACCTCAATACTTGAATTTTAAGATTAAGCGCTTTCCCTTTAGTTCAAAATAAATAATAAAAGCATAGACTTTAAATAGTTAACCCCTACAACCTTTATTATTTACATTTTTGGCTATTTTGTTATAACAGCATGCCTAGATACAATGAAAATTACCCCATTAAACCTTACACAGCAAGACACACTACAAACGCTTTCATATTAACTATTATAAAGAAAGAGCCAACGTTATGAAACCCCTTTTTAAGAATCTTTTGTTTCATCCCACATGTCTAGTTACCTTTAGGAGACGCCGTTGAACCCCTAATAATTAATTCTGGCAACAGCTTAATTCGCTGTTTGGAAGCCCCTTTCCCTTGGATTTCTTCAACAAGCATATCAACGACCCTATTTCCCATTTCTTCCGTTGGTTGTGCTATTGTCGTCAAGGTCGGAGCTGAACTTGTTGATAAAATCGTGTTATCAAAGCCAGAAATAGATAGCTCTTCAGGCACTTTGATGCCTCTTTCTCCCGCCATTTGCATCACCCCGGCTGCCAGCAAGTCGTTGCACGCAAATATAGCAGTGGGTGGTACTGAAAGGTTAAAGAAATGGTCAGCACACGATTTTCCATTTGAAATTGAAGCGTTCGTTCTAACAATATATTGATCGTGAACATCGATACCTACTTCTTTAAGAGCGTCGCGATACGCGTTAAGTCTCAGATCACTGCTATGGACATTTTCAGCGATAATCGCAACATTTTTGTGGCCTAAAGACAAGAGATGATTCATCGCCTCATAACCACCCAAATAATCATCTATTGCGACAGTTCCTAAAGCTAAACGAGGAATCTCTTGGGCAAGCAGAGCAACGGGTATGTTCTGATCAACGATATCTTGGATGAGACTGACTGTCTTAAAACCAGATGAAAAAATCACCCCATCGACATTCTTTCGGATTAATAACGAAATATATTTTTCTTCTTTCTCTTCATCATAATCCGTATTACACATAACGACACTTAACCCAAGTTCATGGCTGCGATCCTCGATTTTTTTAGCTAACTCAGCGTAAAAAGGATTAGAAATATCCGGAATTAGCAATCCGATCGTCCCCGTTTTCTTACCGGTTAGAGCCGATGCTACTAGACTAGGATGATAATTCAACTCTTTCATGGCCAATAATACTTTCCGGCGGGTTTTCTCACCGATTCTTCCCGTTCCATTAATAACCTTTGATACGGTTGCAATCGATACATTTGCTTCCTTTGCGACGTCATATATCGTCGGTTTCATATCTCTCTTCCTCTCAAACATCGCCCGATACATATCACTGAATTGGGGATAGAACAGTATCTTGCACTATTATAACTAAAAAATTTAACTAAGGAAAACATTGACTCTCTTTATTTATAGCTGGCTGTTATTTAGACCGCAGCCCAAATAGACTCCACATCTGCTGAGCGAGTGGCAAGTCTGTTTAGAGTGACCCCGCAGAACGGAGTTCGAGGAGGCTCACGGGTCACTCAGCGAGCGCGTAGTGTATGTCCGGAGCGGTATATTACTTCGTATTTTGGTTCCACCATGAGGTTAAAAAGTAACAAAATTTACGAAAACAGCCTTATAAAAAAACGACGCCTCCTTAGAGAAGGTCATCGCCTTAACGAGCAAAAATCGTTCATTATTTTCAGCTATTAACCTTTTCTTTTTCTATTTTTGCAATCGTATGATCAAGGTAATCTTTCGCCATCTTCGCATATTTGTATGGCGGGGCAATATCCGGATCTTGTTCCGCTTCAACGATCGTCCAACCTTGATAGCCTCTCTCCATCAATGTTTTGATGATGGGTTCAAAGTCAATACAGCCATCACCAGGGACCGTAAACAGCCCTTCCAGGACACCTTCTCTAAAGTCCCATTGTTGTTCTTTCATCCGTTGCAATACGTCTTGACGAACATCCTTATAATGAACATATTTAATCCGGTCATAATGGTTCTGCAATTGTTCTAATGGATCATAGTTTCCGTAATAGGCATGGCCCGTATCATATAAAAGATGAACTAAATTCGGATCGGTTGTTTCCATGAGACGATCGACTTCCTCCTTCTGTTCAACAACCGTCCCTGCATGGGGATGAAAGACAAGCTCCATGCCTCGTTCTTGGCAGATTTCTGCAGCAAGATGGAGCCCTATAACCATGCTGTCCCATTCATTATCATTTAATGGAATGACTTCCTTACCATCCGGACGCCGTCGATCCCAATGCATGGAGCCGCCCCATTCACATGTAATCACATACTGGCAGCCCATTTGTTGTAGGAAATCCGCCCACTCTCGGAAATCTTCAATCTCCTTGTCTCTTAAAGAAGGATCGGAAAATAACACACCGACAAATTTACTGGCAAGTTCGAGATGATGATCGCCTAATAATTGCTTTAATACCTGAAGGTCCTGCGGAAAAGTCCTGCCCATTTCCGTTGCGATATAACCAATGGATTGCATATCCGATAAAATTTTCTCTAACGAATAGTGTTCACCTAGACCGATGATATCATCATTCACCCAACTAATAGCGGCAATCCCCGTTTTGAACTCATAGTTTAATGGACTCAAATTATACATCCTTTCCCTAAAAAGATAGATTTAGTTATTTTGTTAGCTGGCTTGGGATTTCTATTGATACTTTCTCCCCATCATTAAGGAAGGATTGGGTTGTCGCTAAGGCAATTTCCATCCCGATCTTCGAATCCAGTGCGTTCACTCTCGGCCTGCCGTTCTCCTGAACACATTGAATGAAATGCTCTAACTCGATTCGATAGGCATCATCGAACCTGGTTTGAAAATCCGGGATAATCTCGTAGTTGCTACCCGTGGCATTGAGCATCGTTACGTTTTGATTGCGCAGAGTACCGATAAAAAGTGACCCTTCCGTACCAATAATCTCGGTACGAATGTCATGGCCATAAGGTGACGTCCGGCTCGCTTCCACATCACCGGAAGCACCTGAATCAAATTCAATGTAACTAATGGCTTGATCCACATCATTATACTGTTCCATGAAAGGATGCTTTAATATTCGACCATGACCGGAAACAGACGTGATTTCCGCTCCCATAAGGTATCGAGCAATATCGTAGTCATGAATCGAGCAATCGAGAAAAATACCGCCGCTATTCTTGATGAATTCAGCCGGAGGCGAACCAGCGTCACGTGTTATGCCTTTGAAATAAATCGGCTTGCCAATGTCGCCTGCATCGATTCGCTTCTTAGCATCATAATAAGCCGGATCAAACCGGCGCATAAAGCCGACCTGACAAATGACATTGTTTTCATTAACCGTTTGAATCACATCATCGGCTTCTTCCAAGCTCTTCGTTAATGGTTTCTCTACAAAAATATGCTTACCGTTTTGTGCTGCTTTCTTGATCATGTCACCATGCGTACTTGTCGGTGTTACAATTATGACGGCATCAATGTCAGGATCTTGAAACACTTCATTAGGATCCTTCGTCCAGTTTTCAACCCCTAACTCCATGGCCACTGCTTTCGCTTGTTCTTCCAACGGATCAGCAACCGTAACCAGATGAGCCCCTTTCACTCTCTCTTTTAAGTTTTTTGTATGATAGTGCCCCAACCGGCCCAATCCAAGAGCAGCACACCGAATATCTCTAGACATATTTGTCCTCCTATCCTGTTCCCGAGTATACGCTTAACCCGTATACAAAATTAATGTTATAATCTCACAGCATCTAGCAGCTTAGAAACGTCGACCCATTGACCTTCTCTTGCTGATGTCTCAACAGCTTCCAACACCGCTTGGTTTTTAACGCCATCTTCAAAATGAGGCTCAGGACTGTCACCCTTAGCGATACCATTCATTAATTCCGACATCAAATTAATAAAGGTATGCTCGTAACCCATAATATGAGCAGCAGGCCAATAATTTCCGGCAAAAGGATGCTCTTCTTCCGTACAGTTAATGGTTCGAAACCCTTGCAAGCCTCGTTCGTCATCCTCTAGATAGACTTGTAGATTGTTCATATTTTCCATATCCCAGCGAACGGACCCTTTTTCACCGTTAATTTCAAAACGGTTGCCAGCCCTATTACCCCTAGCGTATCGTGTTGCCTCAAACGTGCCTAAGGCGCCATTTTCAAATCGAGCTAGGAAAGCTACCGCATCATCGACCGTAACATCGCCGTACTCATGACTTTCAATTTCAGGTTTTAAGTTACTGGTCATGCCACCAAGTGGACGTTTTTTAATAAAGGTTTCTGTCATTCCTGTCACTTCACTCAATTCCCCGACCAAAAAACGGGCCAAATCAATGATATGTGCACCAAGATCGCCAAGGGTTCCGGATCCAGCAACATCCTTTTTTAATCGCCAAATGAGAGGGAAATTGGGATCCATAAGCATATCCTGCAAAAAGGTGGCTCTAATGTGATAGATTTTTCCTAATCGCCCTTCATCAATGAGTTGCTTAGCCCATTGTACAGCCGGTGCAAACCGATAATTATGACAGATCATATTAACCACGCCGGTCTTCTTAACGGCATCCAGCATCTTTTGAGATTGTTCCAAAGTTAATCCCAATGGTTTCTCACAAATGACGTGCTTGCCCGCTTCAGCTGCAGCAATGGCGATATCGGCATGAGTATTATTAGGTGTGACAATATCGATCAAATCGATATCATCCCGTTCAATCAAACGTCTCCAATCAGTCTCGTACGAGGACCATCCCATTTTACTCGCTGCCGATGCGACTTTTTCTTCGTCGCGCCCGGCAATGGCTTGAAGCTTGGGTGTTGCATCAGTATCAAAATAAAACGGCACATCGCGATAAGCGTGGCTGTGTGCCTTGCCCATCATTTGATAGCCAACCATACCAACCCGAATATCCTTCCCTCCCATGGGAAACACCTGCCCTTTCTTATTTCATGGTAAGCGATTACATTAGATTCGTAACTTTATTTAGAAGATCTGGATACGGATCGCAAGTCAATTTGTTGTCCCGTCCTTGCACTTTCATAAATACTTTCTAGCAATTGAGTCGACAAATAGCCATCCTCTGCCGTAACTGGCTGTTTTGTCCCATTGATAATAGCATCAATAAATAATTGATCTTCTTCTATATATCCCCATTTCTCTTCAAACGGGACTTGGAAATAATCATCAATTTCAGCTTTTTGCTTAAGACCCGGTGCATACATAACCTTTTCGAGTTCTTCTGTTTCAATCGTGGAATATTTACCATACACTTCAATTTTTTCAAATGGAAAGCTCCAACCAGAATGAGCGGACGTTACAAACGTAACAATTGTTCCGGTTTCAAAAGTCAATAGAATGGCAAAATCATCTAATTCAGCCTCCGATATATTTTGCCTTGCTTCACATTTAACCGCTTCCACTTCTCCAAATAAATAGCGGCACATGTCCATAAGATGAAAAGGGGTTTCATAGAGAAATCCGCCAGTAGCTTTAGGATCAGCTGTCCATGCTGGGTTTAATAACTCTCCGCGATTCATTTTAAAAAGGGCCATATGAGGGGTCACTTCTTCAGTTGCAATCAAGTCTTTAACCTTTTTGTACACATAAGCATATCTACGATTCATGCCAAGGTTATAAATACCATTGGATTTCTGAGCGGCTTCTTTGATTTGTTCCGCTTCAGCTAAAGAAGTAGCCATGGGTTTCTCACTAAATACATTAATATCATTTTCCAAACAATTGAGCACAGGCTCGACATGCGTCGTATTTGGCGTTGTGACATATACCGTATTAACACCCAATTGAAATAATTCTTCCAAAGATTCGACGGCATGCACATGTTCACCGGCTTCTTTAGCTAAGGCTTCGGCTTTATCTTTAAAAATATCAGCAACGCCGATGATATCGACTCTTTCATCATTTTTTAAATTAGCGGTATGCACTTTCGCAATACCTCCAGCCCCCAAAATCCCTGCTTTGACTTTTACCATGTTATCTCCTCTTTTCGATAAGGGTAAGCGCTTAACTTAATTTAATTCTAAATGAAGTTTTTACGTTTTTCAAGTGAACTTTTATAATTCTTATTGTTTTTCTACAACGCTTCTGTTCCGCCAACGACCAATAAATAAGACCCGCCGGTAAGCAGGCCTGGATCACGTCATTTATTTGCTTCTGTCCTTGCAAACATTTTATCCGCAGCATTTTTGACATGACGCATCGATTCGTCAGCCAAGTCCTGTTTTTCCATTTTCCAATACTCGGGCCTGAATAATTCAAGACTCATCATCTTATCATATCCAATTTTTTGTAAAGCCTGCCCCATATTAAGTAATGGTAGCACACCCAGTCCTGGAAACAGACGATGAGCATCTGTAAGCTGTTCCGTGGGCACATCTTCAGCATCATTAATATGGAAGATAAAGAGTTTGTCTTGGTCGACTTGAGTGATTGATTCAAGCGTTGACCCGCCAGTATAAAAGTGATAGGCATCAACCACTAGACCGATATTTTCGCGGTCGACTACCTGCACAATTTGATTAGCCATTGATAACGTTCGAACCGAAAAATTGTCGAATCCAATGAATTCAAAGGCCAGATTGACGTTATAACGGGAGGCAATGTCAGACATGTCTCCTAGCATTTGTACGGTATCCGCTATGATATATTCATCACTGACACCATCCGTTAACGGGCTTGGAACAGCGATAACATAAGGACAGTCAATAGCCGAAGCAATATGACACCAATGTTCTGTTTCCTGAAGAACTTGTTCTTTTTCCCCTTCAGATTTTAGATTAAAAAACTCAATCGCATTTATTGCGTATGGCTGCACTTGCGATTGCTTAAAGGCGCCAGCTAAATCTTCCAAAGAATGTCGTTCAAAATAGGCATTAAGCTTATAAGTGCGAAGCTCTAAGATGTCAAAGCCTGCCCGATCTGCAACAACGATGTCCTCTTCCAGTGTACATTGGTCTGTTGTTGAGCCATTCAATCCTAATTTCATAAATGGGGTCTCCTCTCTTTCATTCGTATAAAGCGGTTTCATATTCTTTAAAAAAATAGTTTGTTCAGAAGTGAAATGAGTTTTTCAAGTAAGCGCTTAATCTAATTTTATGGATATTTCAGATCCAAAGAACAAAATGCTATAGATCTTTCGGAAATAAGTCAAGAGGCTGAATTGATACTATACGCCTATTTTCTTTTCATTGTCATATATCCTATCTTGTGGCTTTCCGATTCCCTTGAACATCATAAGAACGGAAGTGACGTTCTAGCTGTTCTAGGGTACGTCCTTTAGTTTCTGGCAAATATTTTTTCACGAATGCGATGGCTCCAAGCCCCAAAATGACAAAGATAAAAAATGTTGTAGACAGACCGGTCAAATCGAGTAATATTGGAAACGCTGTAGCAACCAAAAAGTTCGTTATCCAGAGGCAAAACACAGTGAGCCCCATCCCAAGACCTCGTAACCGCAGTGGGAATATTTCCGAAAGCATCAACCATGTGACCGGTGAGATGGCACCTTGTTGGAAAGCAAGAAATGTAACGGTCAAAGAAAGAACAACAAATGGAAGTGCTGCGCTCCCGTTAAGCAAGAGTGAGAATATCCCAATAAGTAGCAGTGCTGACGTCGTTCCTATCAGGCCGGTCAGCAATATTGGACGACGCCCTACTTTTCCAAGGAGCCAGATGCCGACAAATGTTGCTAACACCGAGATAACGCCATTGGCGATGTTACCTATAAGAGCAGCCTTTGTGCCAAAACCAGCATTTCTGAGAATTTCAGTACCGTAGTACATTATAGAGTTAACACCCGTAATTTGCTGCACGATTGCAATGCCAATTCCAATACCAACGATGCGACGGACCCATGGCACAGTGAGATCCTTATAGGTTGCTTTTTTCATTCGCGACTCTTCTGCGATAGCCGTTTTAATTTCACTGAGTTCCGCCCTAGCTTGATTTTCCTCACGTACTTGTTGGAGGATACGCAAAGCGTCTCCAATTTTTCCTTTTGATGCAAACCAGCGCGGACTCTCTGGTAAGATCAGCATGCCGAACCACAGGATAACCGCCGGCAATGTGGCAATGACCAACATGAATCGCCAAACATGGTCACTATCGCCAAGTGTGTTACCTAGGATAGCATTAAAGGTGAAGGCTAATAATTGCCCGGTAACGATCATCAGTTCATTCTGGGTTACCATCCGGCCCCGGCGCTCTGTTGGTGCCATCTCAGCTAAATAAGTCGGTACGATGACAGATGCGCCTCCTACAGCAATCCCTAACAAAGTACGGCAGATCACCATCACAGTCACGTTTGGCGCAAGCGTACATCCTAGTGTTGCAATAAAGAACACCACTGCGAGGTACAGGATGTTTTTACGACGGCCACTACGGTCTGACAAACGTCCGCCTAATACGGCCCCGAACGCAGCACCAAAAAGCAGTGAACTCGTAACAAGGCCTTCCGTAAACGCGTTGAGATTAAGCTGACCTGCTTGAGACATGTAAGGCAGGGCACCGTTAATGACACCCGTGTCATACCCGAAGAGAAGACCTCCGAATGTCGAGATGATCATAATAGTACGCAAAAATGCTTTATGATTACGTTTATTATCAGTACCCTTTGATCCTACAGGATCTGTGGCTAAGTTCCCAATGTCAGAACCATCCTTTTCCTGTCTTTTCATATCACTACTCCTCCTTCAACCATGTTTTTTCAAATATTGATAGCGTTTTCAAAAAAAATCGGCGAACGCCCCTTCAAAGTTTAAAATGGTGAATTTAAGGTCACTAAATCCGGAGATACCATTCGATGGAGTCATGACCTTCACTTTAGGGATAGCGCTTAACCTAAATGCCAAAAATAAATTGACAAGGACGCTAACATCTCATCAACATGAATCCCTCTCTTCCTTTTTAAATTGAAAGCATCGATCCTCCAATTATGGG
Source organism: Tuberibacillus sp. Marseille-P3662 (assembly GCF_900178005.1). Classification (NCBI taxonomy): domain Bacteria; kingdom Bacillati; phylum Bacillota; class Bacilli; order Caryophanales; family Sporolactobacillaceae; genus Tuberibacillus; species Tuberibacillus sp. Marseille-P3662. Next base: position 1,929,404 of record NZ_FXBS01000006.1, read on the forward strand.
AATTATCAATCGTCAAAGACCTATATCCAGCGCCTAAATCAATGCTTTTGCAAAAGAAGTAAGCGCTTTAATTAATTTTATCGTACATGATGTTATCTTGTTTTTCAATAGTGAGTTTGTTATTTTTAGAAAATTTATTAGCCTCTATGTTAGAAGTTTTTTATAGGAAAACGAGGCTGTCCACCTTAGAACAGCCCCATGCCAAAGCTATTATTTTTCTGTAACTAGAACAATATTCCTACTACCAACGAGCGGTAACCATTTTCCTTCTCGTATAGAATTCAACACCGTCGCTACCGTTCACATGCAAATCACCATAAAACGACTTTTTCCAACCCGAGAATGGGAAGAAAGCCATAGGCGCAGGTACTCCAAGGTTAATGCCTAACATCCCTGAATCCATCTCTTCCCGGAACTGTCTAACGTTACTGCCATCTTGGGTGAATAGACACGCACCATTGGCGAATTCAGAGGCGTTTGCCAGTTCAATTGCCTCATCCAACGATTCGACTCTAACAATGGATAGAACAGGCGCAAATATTTCATCTTGCCAGATGGCCATATCTTTATTGACATTGTCGAAAATGGTTGGTCCGACGAAATAGCCATCTTCAAGTTGCTCGATATCTTTTCGTCCATCACGGACCAATGTTGCGCCTTCTTCAACGCCTTTTTTGATATAACCGAGTGTCCGTTCCTTGTGCCCTTCTCTAATCACTGGCCCTAGAAAGACATCTTCATTCAAACCATGACCGATTTTGATGTCATCGGCGGCTTTGACCAAACGATCCAAAAGCTCATCAGCAATGTCACCGACAGCCACGGTTACTGAATTCGCCATACAACGTTCACCAGCTGAACCAAAGGCACCGCCAATCATTTGCGGAATCGCTGTATCAAGATCAGCATCCGGCATAACAATCGTATGGTTTTTGGCACCCGCTAAGGCTTGCACGCGTTTACCGTTGGCCGTTCCTGTCTTATAGACGTATTCGGCCACCGGTTGTGAACCAACAAAAGAAATCGCTGGTACGTCTGGATGTTCTAACAAACCGTTAACGACATCATGCGCACCGTGAACGATATTGAGCACACCTTCAGGCAAACCCGCTTCCTGTAAAAGTTCAGCTAAACGATTGGCTAAAAGCGGGGTCCGTTCCGATGGTTTTAATACAAACGTATTGCCACAGGCAATCGCTAGCGGAAACATCCAGCATGGCACCATCATTGGAAAATTAAACGGTGTGATACCGCCAATAACACCGACAGGATAACGATACATCCCTGATTCAATGTTTGTTGCAATATCCGGTAATTGCTCGCCCTTCATAAGATTGGGAGCCCCAGTGGCAAACTCGACATTTTCAATGCCGCGTTGCACTTCACCATAGGCCTCTTTGTAACTTTTTCCGTTTTCTTTCGTCACAATTTCAGCAAGTTCTTCCCAGTGATCAACCAATAATTGATGATATTTAAATAGAATACGAGCCCGCTTAGGTACAGGTGTCTTGCTCCATGTCCGGAAGGCTTCTTTGGCAACCTGGACAGCTTGATCTGTGTCTTCTTTTGATGAAATCGGTACGTATGCTAACGGTTGACCCGTTGCTGGATCGGGGACAACGTCTGTTTGACCGGAAGTTGATGCGACCCACTGACCCCCCACAAAATTTTGAATAGTTGTGACTTCAGTATTCGTTGTCATGTTATTTCCTCCTTTGGAGTCATGGTCCTCGATTGACCATATGAAACTATTTCAATGACTTCGACTTATATTTATGGACATAGTGTTTCACTTGAGAAGCTGATGGCATCGCATCACTCGAACTATGGCTGGAAATCACGATTGCCGCTGAGGCACTCCCTAACTCCATCGCCTCCGGAATCGTATAGCCTTCCATTAATCCATAGATCAATGACGACGCATAGGCATCTCCTGCACCAAATGTTTTGACAATGTCAGCAGGAAAGATAGCGCCTTCAAACGTTTCGCCATCCTTAGTGTAGGCCATCGAACCTTCCTCACCATGCTTGATGACAACCAATTTGGCATTATAGCCAAACCAGCGATTCGCTGTGACCTTGTCGGCGTTCTCTGGGTTGTTATAAAACATTTCCATAAGGTCAAATTCCTCTCGCGTGCCAATGATAACATCACTTTTCTCTGCAGCCAGACTATAATAAATTGCTGTTTCCTGCTCATCGGTCCAGGAGTAGGGGCGGTAGTCAATGTCAAAGAACACAATGACATTGTGTTTACGAGCATATTCTAAGGCTAGAAAGACTGCATCCCGGGATGGACTCTGTGATAAAGCGGTTCCCGAAATGAGTAAAGCCTTTGACTTTTGAATATAGGCTTCACTGACGTCATTGGGATGGAGCTTTAAATCAGCTACATTATCACGATACATGAGAATGCTGCAGTCCGTCGGGCTTTTGATTTCTGTAAAAGCTAATCCCGTTACCGCACCTGATTGATCTGTTACCACATTTGATGTATCAATATGGCGATCAGCGAGATAGTTTTGAATAAAGCGGCCCATCTGATCATCGGACACACGACCGATAAATCCCGCCTTTTTACCTAAATTCGAGAGACCAATCGCAATGTTGGCTGGTGAACCGCCAACATATTTGGTGAATGTTTGCGTTTCCTCCATCGGCCTGTGAATTTCATTCGCATTTAAGTCAATGCATAATCGGCCGACGCCTATTAAATCCATCTCACGGTCTTGCGGAAAATTGAATAATGTCATCGATTCTCTCACCTACTTGTTCATTTTTTCAAACAGCCATTCATGATCAGGATCATTCGTAAACTGCCATGTTCGTACCGGTCCTGCCATCACATTAAGATAGTAGACGTCATAGCCTGGAGGTGCAGAGACTGGATGGTAGCCTTTTGGAACGAGCACCGTCTCATTATGATGAACGGCCATGGCTTCATCCAATGAACGATCGTCCGTGTAGACACGATGAAACAAGAATCCGCTTTCAGGATTGATTTTATGATAATAGGTTTCTTCTAAATAAGATTCTTCCGGGAGACGATCCTCATCATGCTTATGCGGGGGATAGCTTGAATAATTTCCATCCGGCGTGAACACTTCCACAACTAGTAAACTGTCTGCTGGATTTTGTTCTGGTAAAATATTATGAACTTGCCGCTGCATATGACCTGCGCCTCTATGTTCCACACCAACATCATCTGGAGCAATCAATCTTGCTTCATAAGTTCCCTGTCCTGGAGCCAGACAAACAGCGATTTCAAGGTCAGTCAAAGCTTCAACCGAAAAGCTGTCGCTGGACGGAACATAGACAGAATATGGAGGTGTTTTCTCAAATACGTTCATCCGATGGCCGAGATTGTTCCACTGCTCATTTTGCGTAGCAATATTGGCCTTACCACTCAAAATAACAATGCAGGCTTCATTGTTCTCTGTTTCATCTTGAATGGTTTTTCCTTTTTCTAATGAATAGACTTCAAATCCGACATACTTCCAATTGGCTGATTCCGGCGTCACTCTTAAAACTTGACCATTTTCATCCGGATTTCCGCTTGGAACGATTAAGTTTGCCAAAGAAAGGTCCTCCCTTGCAAAATTTTAGAAACCGTAATAACAGGCATGTTGTCAATGTGCCGATTTTCAATACCGTCGAAAAGGATGGGGAAAGCGCTTAACTTATTCCATTATAAAACTTAACATTCAAAAATTAAAGTGTTTTTTATGATTTAATAGATAATTTTTTGAGTTAACCTTGGTTCACGTCTGAAACGGTCCCCTTGTCATAGGTCACTGATTCAATACTTATTTGAAGACCTTGAACACCCATCAACACATGCAAAAAAAGCTGTCAGCATCATGCTAACAGCTTCTCAACAATCGGTTCTTCATTTACGCAGAAGGCGTTTATTCTCGAAGTATAGCGTCTAACTAAAGCCTCTCCACCTGTCCCTTTCCTTCAACATCAAACATGACGATTGCTTCTTTGTAGATCTATCATTTGACCATCAGCAAAACAATGAACGCCTTGAAATTGATTGACTTGAGCGGCCCATTCAAGTTCATGCCCATACCCCTGATCAACCATGAGACGGCCAAGTCGTGACCTGCGCAAAACAGATAACGGTGTGTTCTTATAACTGTCATAAAACATATACGCAGACAACGCCGCATCTGTCATCCGCCAAGTCATGCCAGCCTGAATGCATTCATATAAAAAACACCCTGCTCCATAAAAGTCTTCGAGCGCAAATGTGCCACCGGAACCGGCACAAACCAATAGAATTGTCTTGTCTTTATGATCATCAGCCATGTGCTGGGCTAACCTTTGGGCATTTAACAATGAACCGATATAAATATGGTCCGCCTGCTGTGACTTTCGAATCGCCACCGTGCCATTCGTCGTTGACAGAACCAGTCGCTGCCCCTCGATTTTGTCCTTTAAATCAGTCGGACTTGGATCTAAAAATCCATCAACGGTGCGTCCGTTGAATTCTCCGGCAATCATTTTAATATCCCTTTCAGCAGCTAATCGGTGTGCTTCCGTGTCATTTAAGGCAGGAATAACTTCTTTTGCACCATGTTCCATCACAGTAACCATTGTCGTTGTGGCTAGCAGGACATCAAAGACAACCGCTATTTTTCCCTCTAACAGGTCAGGGTCCAGTGCCTCTTTGTTCGGTATGAGATGAATTTTGCCTGCCATCTATAATTGACCCTTTTCAGCCGTATGGTTCGCATGATCAATTAAACGATGGACAAAGTCACCCATCCCGGCAAAACGCGCATCTTGTGTCTGACCTTTTTTCCAACGATAGTAGATCTGCTGACAAATCACGGCTAATTTAAAATAAGCGAATGTTAAATAATAGTTCATATGACTGGCGTCGCGGCCTGTTTTCTTAGCATACGTTTCGACTAATTCACGTCGGGACAAGAAGCCGGAACGAACGGTAATCGGTTCATGACCGAAGCCATATCGCAAAAAGTCAGGATCACCGGGTTCCACCCAATAGCTTAAGGTACAGGCCAAATCAGCTAACGGATCCCCTACAGTGGCCATTTCCCAATCAAAAATCCCGACCATATGCTTCAGATCCTTATCGAACATAACATTATTAAACTTATAGTCATAGTGAATCATCGCTGGTTTCTGAGACTCAGGCAGATGGTCAACTAACCATCGTTTAAGCGCCTCTTCACCTTTGACATTATCCGTCTTTGACTTGTCGTAGCGCTTGATCCACCCGTGAATCTGGCGTTCCAAAAATCCGTCTGGATGGCCAATGTTATCTAATCCTGATTCACCCAAATCGATTGAATGGAGTTCCGCCAAACTAGAAATAAACGTTTTTGATAGGTGACGACCCTGTTCAGAGGTTAACTGCGCCCCATCCTCGACCGCATCTAAAACAACGCCGCGGCGACGTTCCATAATAAAAAACGGACGGCCGATGATGGATGCATCATCACAATAGACGAACGGTTCGGGTGCCAATGGATAGACCGAATGCAAGTGACTGAGCACTCGAAATTCGCGGCCCATATCATGAGCCTTAGGGGCCACTTGTCCGAGCGGCGGCCGTCTTAGGACTCCTTCCCAGCGGCCTATCTTTAGTAAATAGGTGAGATTAGAGCGGCCGGAGGCAAATTGTCGAATTTCAAGTGGCTCTCCATCTAAGGCAAAGTGATCACGGAGATAAGCTTCCAATTTGGCGGTGTCGAGTTCTTCCCCTTCTCTCACTTGAATGATGTCTGATTGCATCATACGATCCCCCCCTATACCGTTTCCCGGGAACGTTGATACGGGATTAACTGGTTTTTTAGCGACTCAGGCATAGATTCGCTTTCCTGTGTATCAAAGTTAAAGTAAACGAGAACAGCCTCTCCTTCTACAACGGTCTCCCCTGTCTCTTTACGGTAGATCCGGTGAACCAAGGTAAAACTTTTCGTTCCGATGCGTCTAATGTTTGTCGTGACGTTAAGCCGATCGTTAAAATAGGACTGACCCACGAAGTCAAGATTCATGTGAACGACGACAAACTTCCAATCGCTAATGGTCATGGCAGTCCCGAGTGATTCCAAGAATTCGATTCTTGCCTGTTCGAGATAAATATAATAGCTTACATTATTCACATGACCGATAGCATCCGTTTCTACAAAACGAACTTTCAATTCTGTTTCATGTTGCACCCATCATTCCTCCTTTTGATTGATTATCAATCTTAATTTGGCGGGATTATCGTCTGGATCGGCGGGATTATCACCCTATTTAGCGAGATTCCCTTCTGATTTGGCGAGATACTCTCTACATCGCATGCGTGCCGCCATCAATGGTCAATACATGACCGGTCACATAGTCAGACGCCTTGGAAGCGAGATAAACGACGGCCCCTTTAACATCATCATCGTTGCCGAGCCGACCCAGCGGTGTGTAATCGAGTAGTTTATCCTTACCTTGTTCAATCACGACTTTGGTCATTTTGGTCGGAAAAAATCCGGGTGCAATCGTATTGACATGGACATTATTTTTCGCTAATTTGACGGCAAAATCTTTGGTCATGGCGACGACAGCGCCTTTACTCGCATGGTAACCGACGGCATTCAACACCTCTGGATCCGTCCCAAGCAATCCGGCGATCGATGCAATGTTAATGATCTTGCCACCACCCTGGTCAACCATGCGCTTGCCCGCAGCTTGTGTCATTAAGAAGGTTCCTGTCGCATTGACATTCATGACTTTTTGCCAAGCGTCGAGCGGCATTTCGAGCGCGGGTGCGCCCCATGAAGCTCCGCTATTATTAACAAGAATATCAACGGAACCGAGCTCATCAACCGTCGTCTGAACCACGTGTTCTACCGCATCCGGATCTGTAACATCACACGCTAAGGCGATTGATTTCACATTAAGCGCTTTCAATTTTTCGCTAACGCCAACGCAGGCTTCTAATTTCCGTGAACAGACAACGACGTTAGCACCCGCTTCAGCAAGAGCGATAGCCATTTGTTCGCCAAGCCCTCTGCCTCCACCCGTCACAATCGCATTCCTTCCTGAAAGGTTAAACAACTCATTAATATGCATCCTAGCTCCCCCTCTAATTTTAATACATAAACATTTTTGACTATTTCATGACTGTATGAACCTGTTCATTTCGCATCATACTGACCGGTTGGTTAATGTTATTTTATTATATATTTTTGCAATTTTCAATGCCTCAATGGGGCAACTGATTCTAAAACAATCTAAAAAGAAGCACCCGTAGATGCTTCTCTTTTGGCTGGTCATCTCCTTATGTATGCGTTGCTCAAGAATCCGATGACACTTGCTCTTTAAAATGTTTAAGCTTTTCGATGGTTTCTTCGACCAAACGCTGCAAATTATCGACATTCGGTTGGTCTTTTTTGGCCTCCGCGATTAATGGATACAAACTTTCTTCAATATTCGTATAGTCGTCTGGGTATCGTTCCTCGACCTGTTTTTCAATCCGATCCCAGTTTTCTTCAATCTTTTTTCCCTTTGCATTGATTTGACTATACGCCTGTGGGGACGTTTCGATTGTTTGCTTTAATTCTTGAACAATCGTAAGAACTGTTTCTGTTCCTTTGACCAGATCAACTTTTTTGCCTTCATTGACAGAATTGTCCACGGGTTGTGCTTCTTTAGATTGACTTTGAACCTCACCGGAATTCTCATCACGTTGATCCGAGCTACAACCTGCTATAACGCCCACAATCAGCAATAATGATAACATTAGAAAGGATAATTTTCTCATCAAGCTACCTCCTTTTGTTTTGTTATCATTTTTTCCCTAATTTGATGATTTAAACGTGACAATCATTACAAAAAATGTGACCCTATATACCACCATTTTTCTGTTATAATAGACCGAAAGAGTTCGAAATTCCCACCTCTTTTAAAAAAACTAGGGAGATTGTGAAGCATGAAGATACAAACACCTCCCCTTTAACTTTTAAGGGGGGAGTTTGCTGTTTTCTTGGCTTCCAATCCGATTGGAGTCGAAAAACTTATGTACCAAATACCAGAAAAGGCCCAGCAGCTGGGGGCGGATATCCAACGTGATGAGTTGAAATATCACCAAAAACGCGTGGCTGTGACCAAGACCTTTACGTTTGATGCCGCACACCACTTGCATGCTTACGAAGGCAAGTGTAAGAACATGCACGGTCATACTTATGAGGTCGTGCTCACAATGAGTGGTTATACAAATGATATCGGCATGGTCATCGATTTTGGTGAGTTAAAGCAGTTATACCAAGCAGCTATCGCCAACCGGTTAGACCACCGATATCTGAATGAAGCTCTACCACCCATGAATACAACCGCAGAAAACATAGTTGTGTGGATGTGGGAGACGATGGCGTTGGAGATTGAAAAGTCAGGGCCTGCAACCAACGGCTTACGTTTAGAAGAAGTCACTCTGTATGAGACACCCACAAGCTCGGCAACAATCAAAAGAGAATGGATGATGGATCATGCCTAAAACAATGACAGAATGGCAATTGCCCGTCTCATCAGAATATCTTCAGTGGAAACTACCCATGGTGGAAATCTTTGAAACGATCGAAGGTGAAGGCACAGGACAAGGCTTTCCGACAGTGTTTGTTAGGATGTTTCATTGCAATCTCAGATGCAGTTGGTGTGATACCCCTTATAGTTACGCACCGGATAAGCCTGAATATGAGGCGACGATTGCGGAGATTATTGAACGGATCAGCCAGTTTTCCAGTCAACGCATTTGTTTTACCGGCGGCGAGCCACTGATCCATCGTGAAAAGTCAGCTGCCCTTCTGCAAGCTATGGCGGACCTTGATCATATTCAAGATATTCATATTGAAACCAATGGCGCCATCGACTTAACCCCTTATGAACATATGCGGCATACCAATGCTCACATCAATGAAAAAGTTCGATTTGTGATGGACTACAAACTCCCAGACTCTGGTGAAACAAGCAAAATGATCCACACCAATTTTGATCTGCTCACAGACATTGATGAAGTGAAGTTTGTCATTGGTAGTGATGAAGATTTTAGTTATACGAAGCAAATCATTGACCAATATCATGGGTACGGACAAGTACTGCTAAGTCCGGTTTGGGACACTATGCATCCGCAAACTTTAGTACAAAAGATGCTAGCTGAACCTATGCCCAATGCCAAACTCAGCATGCAAATGCACAAAGTGATCTGGCATCCGGACACACGCGGCGTATAATCAAATTTTCGAGGGCCTTATCATGTCAATATACTGGGGTGATAGGGGCCTATTTTCATTTCTTTGAACCTAGAAGATTATTTGGAGTATAGAACTCACACTTCAACCTTCGAAAATCCTTTTCATTCCAGGTTATGACGTTTAAACCACTGCCCTGGGCCTTTTTAGCAAGATAGGCATCAATAAAGTCAACATTGTTATCCGCGAAATCGTTTAGAGCATTAATGATCCAGGGTTCCTCCACTTCCACCCCATCTGACTGTAGAAATTCTATTAAGGTATCCGCTATTTCCCTCTTTGAGACTTTATAATAAGACTCTAAAACCCAACACGATTCAGCCACAATCATTGACGGGACATAGAACGATAGAACCCCTTTCTCAACTTCCTGCACGAGCTGCTCGGCTTGTTTAAAAAGTTTGTTTGGATCTCCTGTTAACAATCTAATAATAATATTGGTATCAATGGCTAACTTTTGTTTCACTGGCGGTTCTCCTCATCTAGATCCTTTAATAAATTGGCTTCTGCCATCTTTTTATAGACCACGTCCTTTGATTCGCTAGAAATAGTGGATTGGTTTGTCTGCAGCTTACCAACGACATCTTTCAGTGACTTTTTTTTCACAGTCTGAATATTATATAGGGCACTCCCTTCATGAACAAATTGAATGCGGTCCCCTTCTTCTAGATTTAATTCTTTACGTATTTCAGCTGGAATGGTGACCTGCCCCTTACTTGTAATCCGTCCTGAGATATGATAATCACCCATTGCTATTACCTCCCTCTGATGTATTACAATTATATAGTATTACTTAAGGTAATACAAACAATAACTCTCACTTTTTCAACTTAAATAAAAAGGATGCTCCAAAGCCATCTTGGCCATGGAACATCCTCTGTCGCCCTCGGAAAATCCCTAAAAAATGCTGAATATCACTATCCTGAATGAACAGAATTCCTTTCAATAACCTCATACGGAATCATCATACGTTTTGGTTCCGTTTCAGGATCAGTAATCTTCTCTATTAAACAGTTAACCGCTTCAAAGCCAAGACTAAAAATATTAATACCTACAGAGGTCAGGGATGGGGTCGACAATTCTGCCAGCATGACATTGTTAAAGCTAACAACAGACATGTCGTGTGGAACGTCAACCCCCATTTCATTTAAAGCATTCAATATGCCAAGAGCCATTAAATCATCGGTAACAACAAGCCCTGTTGGAGGCTCAGAAATGGATAGCAATTGATTAACGGCCTGCCGTCCGCCTTCTTCTAGAAATTCACCATGAACAACATAATCACCGTTATAACTCAGTCCGGATCGTTCAATCGCCTTTTGATAACCCTGTAAACGGTCCACTGTTACCACGAGATCAAGGTCGCCTCCGACAAATCCGATTTGCCGATGCCCCCTCTGAATCAAATACTCCGTAGCTTGTTTGGCCGCTCCAATATTGTCATTGTCTACATGAGTAATGCCCTCGACATTTTGATATGGCTTTCCAATCACCACAAATGGAAGATCGCTCTCCTGTAAATAAGCCATAATTTGATCATTCACACGTGAGTACAGAAGGATAATCCCATCCACACGCCGACCTTGTACCATGTCGATAACACCGTCTAATATCTCTTGTTCTGAATTGCCCGTTGTCATGTAAAGAGCAAACTGATGATCGTGGGCTTTCGCACTAATGCCACGAATGACCTCCGGGAAGAACGGATTTTGAAATGTCTTATTCCCTGAACTCGGCATGACAACACCGATAGCCTGTGTATTCTGATTAGCAAGGCTTCTCGCACTAAAATTTGGATGGTAACCCAGCTTGTTCATGGCTTCCCTTACTTTAGTTTTTGTTGCCTCACTGATTCTAGGATTGTTTGCGATGACTCTTGAAACAGTTGATGGTGCAACATTTGCTGTTTTTGCGACATCCTTAATAGTAACTCCCATGCAGTGCTCCCCCTCAGATCGAAAGTGACACGATTATCTATGTGCTATTCTAAAAGTTGTTGTATTGGTTTTATTGTCAAATGTCAGTTCACTTTCATTCATGTGGGAACCATTATAAAAAATATTGGCTATTGTTAGCTGATGAATCTCAAACAATAGTTCCTTCCATGCTGGTTGAAAGCGATCTATCCTTTTATTCACATCTATTTTAACTGAATTTTCCTCAAAACAACAATCAATATCTAGCCCTATGGAAAGACCATCTTGATAACCAAAGGTTTCTCCATCATCATCATATAGTGTATAACTTAAATCCTCACCCGTGGAAGGATAAATATGAAACTTGATTTGTTGATCCGCAACATTCGCTGATGACTTAATGTCCCCATGAGGTACAATTGAACCCGCTTTGATAAAGATTGGAAGTGTGTCTAAGTTCGCTTCTATTAACCAATGTTGGCCGCCTTCGTATTGACGATCCGTCCAGTAATCATACCACTGACCTTTAGGTAAATAGACAACCCGATGATTCGTATCAGGCTTTAATACTGGTGCAATAATAACCGTGCTTCCGATCATAAATTGATCAGAAAGATTATACGTGTTCTCATCCTGCGGATATTCCATGAATAAGGGGCGCATCACGGGAATGCCTGTTTCACTCGTTTTCTGGAATAAGGTATACAAATGCGGCAGCCATTTGTAACGCAACTCAATATACTTTTTAATAATAGATTCGTATTTGTCTCCAAAAGACCACGGCTCTTGTCTGGCAAAATCAAGAGCACTGTGATTCCGGAAATACGGTGTGAAAGCACCGAACTGCGTCCACCGCGCTAACAGCTCACCTGATGAGTCATGGGCGAACCCTCCAACATCAGGACCGGCAAAAGCAACACCAGATAGTCCCAGATTCATGCACATGGGCAATGCCATTGACAAATGCTCCCAAAAGCTGCGATTATCTCCCGTCCAAACAGCCGCATACCGTTGGACCCCAGCATAACCAGCACGTGTTAATAGAAACGGGCGATGGCCAGACAAAAGCGATTTCATCCCATGATAAGTTGCCTCACCCATGTATAAACCATAGACGTTGTGCAATTCTCGATGCGTCTTCAAATCACCATCGTTATTGTGCATCACCTTAACATCCATCGTTTTCGTTTCATTGAAAACAGCAGGTTCATTCATGTCATTCCATATACCTTCAATGCCTAAGTCCGTATAAAATTGATGTTTCTGACCCCACCATCGTCGAACAGCTTGATTCGTAAAATCAGGAAAAGCACTGTTCCCCGGCCAAACATCTCCAAAAAAGATACGACCATCAAGATACTTGCAGAATAGATCCCCTAGTATACCTTCTTGGTAAAGACCATATTCAGGATCTTCTTTGACACCTGGATCCACGATGGGAACCGTCCGGATTCCTTTTTCTTTCAAATCTTGAACGAGTTTTTTCGGATCAGGAAATCGGTCGTTATCAAACGTAAAGACGCGATAGCCATCCATGTAGTGAATGTCTAAATGAATGGCATCAAGTGGAATGCCTTTTTCTATAAAAGAATCAGCCAATTCACGAACTTCTGCTTCCGTCTTATAGCTATAGCGTGACTGGTGATAACCAAGGGCCCATTTAGGCGGAATCGGCATTTTTCCCGTTAAATCGGTATATTGCTCAAGAACATCTTTGGGTGTCCGACCGGCTAAAATGTAATAGTCGATGTCACCCCCCTCAGCTGAAAAGGAATACTCATCCGCTTTGCTTTTCATATCAAAAACCGACTTGAAGGTATTATCAAAAAAGATACCATGAGCTTGACCGTCACGAAGCGTCATAAAGTAGGGAATCGATTGATAAAGCGCATTAGTCTCAGGATTATGCGGTGCATACACATCCGTATTCCACATCGTATATTTCTCATCGCGTTTATCCAGAAAACCCGCCTTTTCACCAAAACCGTAAAAGTGGTCGTCAGGATTCATTTCTTTAAAGCAAATGACCTTCCCCTTTTCATTAAAGGCCATTCCCTTATCATTTTCTATGACAAGTGGACGATCATTAACGTCGTAAGCTGAGATTCTCAGCGGATATTTGTCTATCGTTAGTTTCAATTCATCACTAACTACAGTCAATGCATTCTGCATGTCCTGAACAACAGGTATCACGTCTTCAGGTTGTTTGACAAGCGCTAAACTGCTCTGCATTGATGGTGTCGCGAAAGGATTCATAACAATGCGTACAATATCATGCCGGTAAAAGCGGATGGTCACATACCCTCGTTCACAAATGATATGAACATCATTTTCTTCTTGTTTAAAGTTATTAATGTTGCCAATGTCTTGATATTGACTTGGCATTTCTTTTTTATTGCCTGGATGGATCGCAAAACTTGTGTCTTCCATTATTGTCTCCACTCCTGTCTATTTATCTCTTTAAATAGTGGTCATATCATTGGACTATCCCTTTGTCCCCCCAGCTGTCAGGCCGGAGATTAAATATCTTTGTAATGATAAAAATAACAACCCAATGGGAATGGCGATTAGCACAGAACCTGCCGCAAATTTCGTGAATTCAGCACCGAAATCATCGGCAACTAATGCATAAAGCCCCACGGCAAGCGTGTATTTTGATTCAGTTGATAAAATAATCCCCGCAAGAATGAAATCAGTAAACGGTGTAATAAAACTAAACAATGCAACAACAGCAAGAATGGGCTTCGCAAGTGGCAAAACAATTTGCCAAAAGATCCTTAAATGACCGGCACCGTCCATTCTTGCCGACTCGTCCAATTCCTTCGGGATCGTATCAAAATAGCCCTTGGCAAGCCATGTGTTCATCGGCAGCAAACCGCCGACATAGAGCAAAATCAGTGCAAAGTGCGTATCAAGTAAGCCAGTGACTAATGCCAGGACATAAATGGCAATTAAAGCTGCGAAGTTCGGAATCATTTGTAGAATCAAAAAAGTCATTAATCCGTATTTACGACCGTGAAAGCGATACCTGGAGAAAGCATAAGCCATTAAGGCAATCATTGTTACCGCTACAACCATCGTAATGATACAGATTTTCAACGTGTTCCAGTACCAAAGCAAGTAATTGCTTTTTTCAGTATTAAACAGTTCTATATAGTGTTTAAAAGTTGCATCACTCGGTATCATTGAAGCACCTGACAAACTGTTTCCGGGATTCAGTGACGATCCTATAATCCATAACACAGGGTATAAGACGATCGCAATCACCACGAGAATAGTCATATAAGAAAGTGTCAGTCGAATGAATTTTTGCGTTTTCATATTCATATTACATCATATCCTCTTCTTGGAATGACTTCGTTCGCTTAAACTGCCAAAGAGCGATCGATATGACAATCACTGAAAGAACCATCGTGATAGCAGCCGCCTTTGCATATTGGGCGGATTCTAATGTCAATGAATAGATCCAAGAAATTAAAATATCGGTTGATCCAGCAGTTGAGCCTGGAATAGCAGGTCCACCACCGTTAAATAAGAAGATGACATTAAAGTTATTAAAATTAAACGTATATTGTGTAATAATGATTGGCGCTGTTGCAAACAAGATCATAGGCAACGTGATGTTGCGAAATTTGTGCCACAACGAAGCACCATCCATCGTTGCTGCTTCATACAGTTCATCCGGAATGGACTGCAGTACACCTGTTGTCATTGCAAAAATAAATGGAAAGCCAAGCCATGTTTGAATCATAATCAACGCAACCTTCGTCCAGAACGGATCCAGCAACCATTCAATTGGACCAATGCCTAAAGGTTCCAGAAGTTGGTTGTTTATGGCCCCGAACGTACCGTTAAACATCCCGGCAAAGACAAGGATTGAGACAAACGCCGGAATCGCCCAAGGTAAAATAAAAAGGGTCCGGATCGGTTTCTTGAACTTCAAATCCTTTTGATTCATCAGTACTGCCAAGAAAATGCCAACCGCAACTTGAAGTGTTGTTGCACACAAAGTCCAAATAATGGTCCATGCAAACACATCCACAAACGTTTGCCGCCAAAGATCAAGTCCGAAAATGTCAATAAAGTTTTGAAAACCGACCCAATCGACTAGATTTCCTGGTGGTGTGTGATATAAATCATAGTTTGTAAATGAAAGAAGCACCACAAAAAGAATCGGAAAGATAATCACAAAAATCAGTAATAAAAAACCTGGTGACAACATGAGGTAAGGAAAGCCAGTATCAACAACATTTCTGTATTGTTCTTTAAGCGACCCTAACCTCATTTTCAAATCCCGTTTCTTACCGTTCTTGAAGGCATCAATTAAATTAATGGCATAGACACCCAGCCCTAAAATGATAACAATAAGAGCAATAATTCCTTTAACTAATAGAAAAATGGAATGATCTCGTGGCGTTTCTACACCTAAAGTAACGATTCCCCATAAGCCGATATTAATGATATCGTGGAACGCTACAAAAAAGGATAATGCCAATATAAGGAATATGAACCCTTTAACAAACTGACGATTATAAAATTGTCCAAGGCCCGGAATAACCGACAATGCTAATGCAGATTTTCGATGTCTCGTATTGGTCTTTTCTAGTCCCATCGAACTACGAGCTCCCTTCTGCCTTCATTTTGACGATAAATAAAACATTTAAAGTGGGAAGCAGTATCTCGTGGACGATGAGACACTGCCATTCACTTTCAATGCATTACTTCATTGCTTTAATTTTTGTTTTGATTTGTTTCACTGCTTGATCAAGCGCTGACTCAGGCTCCTGTTTACCCGTCGCAACCAATTGAAGTGCGGATGCCATTGGTGACCAAACTTGACTCATTGCCGGAATATTTGGTGTTGGAATACCTCGTTTTGCTTGTACGAAAACTGCTTTTGCTTCTTCATTGTCTTGAATAAGTGGGTCGTTGATGAGTGATTTTATGGGTGGAATTTCACCTGTTTTTTTATAACGAATCTTTGCATTTTCCTTATTAGTTATCCATTTTACGAGTTTTGTTGACCATTCCTTATGCTTTGAGTAGGCACTGACATGCCAACCCTTAACACCGATAAACGTTTCAGGATATTCACCATTAGGCAGCTTTGGAAGCGGAGAAGCCCCGTATTCAATCCCGGCATCTTCCAGCGCTTGGAATGCCCAAGGTCCATCCATTTTTGAGGCTACCTTTCCATTAGTAAATAGCCCGTTCATCGTTGAACCACCGCTTTTTCCAATAATACCTTTTGGGAATAAACCTGACTCATACCACTTTTCAATATATTTTGTGCCTTTGATAGCACCCTTGTTGTTAATACCTAGATCAGTCTTGTCTAATGTACCGTCATTGTTTTTAAACGTATATCCACCAAATCCACCTGTTATAGCATGAGAATAGTAATAATTATCCCAAAGTGCTAAGAAACCATATTTCCCGTTTTTCGTGAATTCCTTAGAGAATTGCCACAACTCTTCGAAAGTTTCCGGCGCTTTGTCCATGTATTTTTTGTTATAAACAAATATTGGCGTCTCGACCGCTTTTGGCAAGCCGTATAATTGACCCTTGAAAGTCAATGCTGTAATTGAAGACTTTGTAAATTTGTCAATGACTGATTGCTCGACATCAATGGGTTCTAGCAAACCTTGAACAGCTAGAGCACCAATTTGATCGTGCGGCAGTGTTAGTACATCTGGCCCTTTTCCTGCCGGTCCATCAAGCCGAAGATCCTTCTTAATATCAATCATTGGAAATTCTTTATATTCAACTTCAATGCCGTATTTTTCTTCAAAACTCGCAATTGCTGGTTCTAAAGCGACGCCTCGATCTTCATCTTCCCAAACAACAAGTTTTTCAGGTTTTGTTGCTTCACCTGAATCTTTTGAACTCTTAGACTTGTCACTGTCTTCACTCGTGCCGCCTGACCCCGATTCGCCCGGTCCACATGCCGCAAGAACACCCATCAACATCACAAGGATTAATAGCAATGAAGCTATTTTTTTCACTTTGACCCCTCCATAAAATAATAATTAATGCAATCGTTTGCGCCACTCTCAAAAAAAAGAGAATGAAACCGTTTGCACTCTTAATTATAAATGCCTCTTTTTAATTGCGCAACCGTTTTCGTTATTTTTCATAAAATTTATTGACCTTCATTTTTGAAGTGTTAGAATGAATATTAATTAAAGGGCAATGCTTTGGTATTTTTACAACAACCCCGTTTTCCGAAACAGGATAAGGGTTGTTTTTTTGTGCGTCAAAGAAGGGAGAAGATTCAAATGTTAAAAGAAGCGATTGATCACCGCCCAAAGAATAACTTTGCTTACGCTTATGATGATGAAACCTTGCACATCCGCCTCCAAACAAAAAAGAACGATATCGATCATGTATCGTTAATTCATGGAGACCCTTACAATTGGAAAGACGAAAAATGGCAAACGTCCAAAACAGCCATGGAGCGGATTGCCTCCGACCACTTGTTTGACTACTGGTTTGTTGAGATCAAACCTTCCTATCGCCGTATGCGTTACGGATTTGAGATTGTAGACGAAAATGAAACGGTTGTTTTTACTGAGAAAGGATTCTATAAGGAAGCGCCAAGTCACACTGGATTTTACTTCTGCTTTCCATTCTTAAATGCGATTGACGTTTTTCAGGCTCCTGATTGGGTAAAGGACACGGTTTGGTATCAAATATTCCCAGAACGGTTCGCCAACGGGGATGCCTCCATCAATCCAGAAGGAACTTTAGAATGGGGAAGCAAAAAGCCGGGACAAAACAATTTTTTCGGCGGAGACTTTGAAGGCGTGATTGAACATCTTGATTACCTAACCGAACTTGGCATTAGCGGCATTTATTTCACACCGATCTTCAAAGCCTATTCCAACCACAAATACGATACCATCGACTACATGGAAATCGATCCGCAATTCGGTGATAAGAAAACGTTCAAGCGTCTGGTTCAAAAATGCCATGACAGGGGGATCCGTGTCATGTTGGATGCGGTGTTTAACCATAGTGGTTATTATTTCTCTCCATTTCAAGATGTCCTTGAAAAAGGTCAAGATTCCAAGTATACCGACTGGTTCCACCTTTGGGAATTTCCGGTACAAACTGAGCCGAAACCCAACTATGACACGTTTGCGTTCGAACCTAACATGCCAAAGCTCAACACGGAGAACCCGGAGGTCAAGGAATATTTACTGAATGTCGCAAAATATTGGATCGAAGAATTTGACATTGACGGGTGGCGGCTTGATGTTGCTAACGAAGTAGATCATCAATTTTGGCGTGACTTTCGGAAGGTTGTTAAGTCCGTTAAAGATGATGTCTATATTCTCGGCGAAATTTGGCACGACTCCATGCCGTGGCTGCACGGTGATCAATTTGATGCGGTGATGAATTACCCATTTACGACAGCCGCCCTAGAATATTTGGCAAAAGACGAACGGAAAGCTGAAGCCTTCGCCGATGAAATCTCTCACGTGCTTAATGCTTATCCTGAAAACGTTAATGAAGTCGCTTTTAATTTGCTCGGAAGCCATGACACCCCTCGAGTATTAACAGAGTGCGGCGGAAATAAGGATAAGGCAAAATTACTCTATTTGTTACAACTTTCTTTTGCCGGCACTCCTTGTATTTATTACGGCGACGAAATAGGTATGAGCGGCGGAGGAGACCCGGGATGCAGGGCATGCATGATCTGGGAAGAAGATAATCAAGATCGTGAATTATTCGAGTTTTTTAAAAGACTGATTTCACTGCGAAAAACGGAAAAGGCTTTTGGTAACAGCGGTAGTCTACGTTTTATCGAAACAAATGACACCACAAACCACATCCTTTTCTCCAAAAGTTATGAAAGCGAAACGATTCTGATTGCTGTTAACAATTTGAATCAAACATTGAACGTTGCTATCCCGAACGAATTCAACGGGAGAAACATCAAGAACCTTTGGACTGGCGTTGCCTTGTCGTCAGAAGTCAGTTCCTTAGAAATAAGTCCTTATGGCTTTGCAATGGTGAAAATCCAATAATTTATATTAGGCATCGGTTAACAACCGATGCCTTTTGAAGGAAGCCTCATTTCAAGGCTCCCTTTTTATAATCGGTGCGTCTGCTCTAAGATCAAAGCGAACAACGGATGATCTTGAGGTAATTGCGTGATATCAGCTAGCGTTGCTTCCAGCCCTTGTTCTTCAATGCTTGCTTGCAATTGAACCGCTTCTGGATCCTCACTATAGTCATATTGTAAGGCCGCGGCAATGCCTGTTGCTAAGTAGGTTACAGAGGATTCTTGGTTAATATCCAGTAGCTGCCTAGCTGGGCTAACCAAACGCTCATCATGGCCTAACTTTCGGATCGGCGTACGAGCAACCCTCGTGACCTCATCAGAGATATTGGGGTTACGGAACCGCTCAATAATTTTTTGCACGTACGCTTCATGTTCCGTACGATTAAAGCCATGCTTCTGTATGAGGAGCTCACCGGTTTCACTAAGAGCACACTCGACGCTCTCTCTTATAGAAGGTGTTTCAATCGCTTCTTTAATCGTTGATAAGCCTTTGGCATAGCCAAGATAGGCGGTGATCGCGTGCCCGGTATTCACCGTGAACAATTTACGTTCAATATACGGCTGTAAATCATCAACGTAAGTGATACCTTTCACGTCCGGTGCTTCACCCACTATCCCACTTTGATCAACGACCCATTCATAAAAGGGTTCAACCGCGACATCAATGCCTGCACTAGATTGCATGGGAACAATGCGATCAACCGCGGCATTGGGAAAACCAAATGGCTCGTCCCATGTATCCGGTTCAACTGATAGGTGTTCCTTGACAGCCGCCTTAAGAGCATCCCCGCCGCCGACCATATTCTCACAGGCAATCAAATTAAGTGGTGCAGCATGGGTAGATAACCGGCGATCCAGGCCTTCAGCAATCACGTCACTAATGATGGGTAAGACATTTGGCCCCACAGCCGTTGTGACAATATCGGCCTGCGCCATTTGTTCAACAACCTGTTGTCTTTCAGAGTTCGTATTCAAAGCCGTGACATGATCGATGGTTTCTGTTGTCTGTTCCTCACCCGCTAAAATGACGTTGTAGCTTTGTTCAGTCTTTAGCTGATTCACCACGTCATCATTGATATCAACAAAATAGACTTGATACCGGGATTGCGCCAGTAAAGCGCCGATAAAGCCTCGACCAATATTTCCAGCTCCAAAGTGGATTGCTTTCATTAGTCCTCACCCAAATCGAACAAAGAAAGAACGTCCTCTTTAGATGCGGCATTGACGATTTTGTTAACCTGATCCTGATCAGCCACAACTAAGGCAATTTTTTGTAGAATTTCAAGGTGTTCATTCCCTTTGCCCGCAATGCCGATAATAAGATGCGCTGTCTGTCCACCCCAATCGACACCCTTAGGAACCGTTACAATCGACAAACCTGATTCCTTAACAAAATCTTTAGCTTCATCCGTTCCATGTGGGATGGCGACCCCATTCCCCATAAAAGTTGAGACGGAGGCTTCACGTTGATACATCTCGTCAACATAAGACGTTTCGACATAACCGTTATCGACAAGCACTTGTCCGGCAAACTGAATGGCCTCATCTTTACTTGCAAAACTTTGATCTATATGGATGTTACTTTCTGACAGAATATTATTCATATGTCAATCTCCTTTGTGCTTATTGCATTCTTTCTATTAAATACTGACGAAATCGCCCCGATAACAAATCATGAATGGTCTTTTCAGTACCTGTTTCAAAGTCATTGGTGATCGATTCACTCTCAATCATTAATGCACTGATTAAACTGAGCAACTCAAGCCCTGTCTCTGAAAAGTCATCAGGTGATAATAGCAGCAATACCCTGTGAACAGCCTGCGAGCTCCCATCCATGGCTTGCACCGTTAATGGATGTTCCAATGCATAAATCGTAAAAGAAGGTTCGACAACTGCATCATTTCTTGCATGATATAAAGCTAACGTCGTTCCTGGAATGCCTAAACCACCTTGGCTTTCCCGTCGTTTGAGCTTGCGGACAATGGTTTCAGGCGTGGTAATTGCCCCTTTTTGAGCCAATGACTGACAGGCTTCCAGTAAAACCTCATGTGTGGTTTGTTTTCCGTCAATGGCCATCAATTGAAAGTGCTTCATGACCTTCATAATAACCGTTGAAGCTTCCTTAACGTTTTGAAAAAAGTTCAAATCAGCCTTTGTTTCCTCGCCATCCATTAGCTGCGTTTCCGTTGTTAACGTTTCACTTTTCTTCACTTCATATTGATGTTGGTTCATCGCGGCATGAATCTTTTGTGTATCTTCCTCAGTTAGGAACGGATTAACCAATATATACTCACTTTCTTCTATAGGAAGCGGAATCGTCGATATGATAACGTCAAAATGATGGACATCAATATGATTTAAGTCAAATAAGGAAGCGTTCTGTAACTGTTCAATCTCCGGAAAATCTTTCCGAATTCTGGTTGCTAACATTTTAGAAGAGCCGATACCACTTGAACAAATCGTCAATGCGCTTAGAGATTGGGCCGGACGTTGATACTCAAGAACGGAACCGATGTGCATCACCAAAAAGCCAATTTCTGCATCCGGGATATCTATATCAGGAAATAAATGATCCATACTTTCCTTGACAAGGATAAACAGTGTTGCATAGTCTTCCTTGACTTTGCCTAGCAATGGATTATCAATGCGCAGATGCTGCTGAATTCGATATAAAGCTCGCTCCAAATGAACAACCAACCCTTTGAAAAGGGAAGGGTCCGTTGATAATTCTGTACCCGTCTGTTTCTCCATCGCTTTGATTAACTGTTTGACCTTTGTCGCCACTTCCATATTTGTATCTTCAAGTACGAAAGCCTGGTCGTTGCGTAACTTAGCCCCTCGTAAATGCATGGTAATAAAGCCAATTTCTTCATCAGGCACTTTAATGTTGAATTGCTCCTCAACCCTGTCAGCTAATTCTTGGGCATAAGCATACTCTTCCGATGCCTGTAAAATTTGAAGAGTTTCCGGGTCAAACGCGATCTCTTCCCCCTGTATCAATCGCTCTATCGCCAAAGCAAGATGGACAGTTAATCCGATAAATGCGCTATCTGCGATTTTGTAAGGGAACTTGGCAACCAATTGTTCAGTAATCGCCTCAACTGTTCGTAAGCGTTGTTCATGAACAAGTCCCAGCAGCCGGTTGGATATAAGATTTTGGCGATGCGTCACTTTATCTTGAAGATTTTGTTTCACAACCGAGACAAATGTTGATTCATCAATATTGTTGACTAACAGTTGACTTAAAGCTCGCCGCCTTGCCCGCTCACTGCCTTCGACCTTGACACCATAGCCACGTTTACGAATTAACTCAAGTCCCAATGACGTCAACCATGTTTCCAGTTCATCAAGATCATGACTCACCGTTGCTACTGTCACCTTTAAATCATGAGATAACGCATGAAGCTTAACCGGTTCATGGGCATCCAATAGCTCACACAGCATATAGGCGCGACGTTCTTTTGGTGTGTATTCCACACCAGCCATCTCATCAAGAGATGATAATAGCCGTCTTTTTTGTTCATCGGCCCCTTCAATACGAACGCCTGTCCCTGACTTTTTAGTGAGTGACAATTCATAGGCATTTAGTAAGGTGTCCAAAGCTTGCAAATCTCTATGAACGGTCCGTGTACTCACCTCTAATTGAGCAGCCAGATCATGAACCGGTATTGCTTCATTATGAGTTAGGATCACTTCGATCAATTGTCGTTCTCGTGCAGATACATACATGTCGCATCCATCCCTGCTCCAGGATGTTTCCCTATTTATTCCTCATCCTTCTTTAATTGTTCCATCAATTCATCATATTTTGGACTACTTAAGAAGTTTTCTACAGATACATGTTGCGCATCTGGTAACTTTTCTTTGGCACGCTCCGTTAGATCTTGATGCGTCACAACCAAATCAGCATCATTTGGCAGCTGGTTAATGGCTGTATTTGTTACTTCAACTGAAAGCCCGGCTTTTTTCACCTTGTCTTTTAGAAGCGATGCGCCCATGGCACTCGAACCCATACCGGCGTCACAAGCAAACACAATTTTATCAATGTGATCCGCGGTAACTTCGGATGACTCCTGCTTAAGGGTATCGCCGACACTGCTTTCCTTGCCTTTCATTTCTTCCATTTTCTTCGTTGCTTCAGACAAATCTTCTTCATTATCGTCATCTTTGCTCCTCTTTAAAATGAAGCTAGAGACAACAAAGGAAACAACCGCCGATACAATGACGCCCACAATAACCCCAATAAAATTGCCTTTAGGGGTCATCAACAATAATGCAATAATACTCCCTGGCGATGGAACAGCTGTAAGACCAGCATCAAACAAACTAAAGGTAAATACGCCGCTGACACCACCCAAGATGACTGAAAGAATCAACGCAGGCTTCATCAAAACGTATGGGAAGTAAATTTCATGAACCCCACCGATAAGGTGAATGAACGCTGCTCCCGGTGCCGAAGATTTAGCAGATCCTTTCCCTGCAAACCAAAAAGCAAGCAAAATGCCCAGTCCGGGACCTGGATTGGGTTCTAAAAGATATAAGATAGACTTACCCGTTTCTGCTGCTTGCTCAGCTGCAATCGGAACTAACACACCGTGATTAATCGCATTATTTAAGAATAAGACTTTCGCGGGTTCAATAAATATACTGGCAAGTGGTAATAAGCCAGCATCTAAAATGAGTTGAACCCCTTGTTCTAAGATTGCACTTAGGCCTTCAATAACCGGCCCAATGGCTAGAAAACCTAGTATGGTCAAAATTCCGCCGAGAATCCCAGCTGAAAAATTATTGACGAGCATTTCTAACCCTTGTTTTATTTTACCCTCGATCGCATCATCGAATTTCTTAATCACATAACCGCCAAGCGGCCCCATAATCATGCCGCCTAAGAGCATAGGCATATCCGCACCAGCAACCACACCAATGGTGGCTAAGGCACCGACGACGCCGCCTCTAACATCGTGAATGATTTTACCGCCAGTGTAACCAATTAACAAAGGCAATAAATAATTGATCATTGGATCAACCAATTCTGCCAGATGCTCATTAGGGAACCATCCACTTGGAATGAATAAGGCAGTAATCAGTCCCCAAGCAATAAACGCACCGATGTTCGGCATCACCATACCACTTAAGTAACTGCCAAAACGTTGCACTTTGGCTTTGACACCTTTATTACTTCCGCTGTTCGTCCCAGCGGTTGCCGTTTCTTGTGACATTCTTCATCCCCCTCTTACATGTCTTTCTCACTGATTCGACAATAAGTATAATCACTCTTATTATGTTAAATCCTAGTACCGATTATCACAATAAAGACTTAATCGCCTTTCGTCATAAGCATTGTTGACAAAACTTAATAGATGAATAAACAAAAAAAAAACTGCCGCCAAAAAGGCGACAGTCATATCTATGCTTTATTTATTATCTGCTTTTTTATCTCTTGTATAATCATAGTCATCCGGATTGACCGGTGTAAAACCTTTTAGATCATAGAAGCGAAGTAAGTCACCGTAGACAATTTTATCAGAGAATTTCAGTTCATCACGGGCAACCTTCCCAGCTGGCTGACATTGCTGCTTATCGACGACTTTACCTGTCGGATTCTCATAACACTTATCATCAATCGATGTGTAGTTAGGGGTAACAAAGTTACCATTACGGAACGGCACGATTTCTTGGTGATCAGGTGATAACAAGTCTGAACCTAAAGAAATATAATCATTGGTCTTAAGACCTAATAGATGAAGCACCGTCGGACGAACGTCAACTTCACCACCATATTGGTGAACAACATTCCCTTTCACACCCGGTACGTGTATGAATAGGGGTACACGCTGCAATTGGGCATTTTTATATGGGGTGATCGGATCACCCGTCACTTGTTTCATGGCTTGGTTGTGATTCGTTGAAATCCCATAGTGATCACCATACATCACCACAACCGTATGATCATACAAGCCTGATTCTTTTAAATAACCGAAGAACTGTTTTAAAGCTTGATCCATATAGTGGGCCGTCTGGAAATACCCATTAACAACACTGTCATTTGTCCCGGCAGAAGGGAAATTGACGTCACCCTTATCCAACTCGAATGGAAAGTGATTTGACAATGTTAAAAATTTAGCTTCAAACGGTTCTTTTAAATCTTTCAAATAAGGCATGGATTGTTTAAAGAACGGTTTATCCTTCATTCCATAATTAATAACATTCTCGTCACTCATATCGTAATAACTTGAATCAAAGAACTTTTGAATACCAAATGACTTATACATTTGATCACGGTTCCAGAATGTTTTGGAGTTACCGTGGAACGATGCCGTCGTATACCCATTTTGATTCAGAATGGCCGGTTGAGCTTGGTACGTATTTTGTGCTTTTTGCATCGACACCGCACCGCTCGGCAAAGGATATAATGAATTGGCCATCATAAACTCAGCATCAGATGTTTTTCCTTGTCCCACTTGATGGAAAAAGTTATCAAAATAAAATGTGTTCTGGTCATGGGTAAGATGATTTAAGAACGGTGTAACCTCTTGACCCTTAATTTTTTTACCTATAACAAAGTTCTGCAACGATTCCATCGAGATATATACCACATTCATATCTTTGGCGGCGCCAAAATATTGCTTAGATGGTTTCGTTTGATTAGCATCCACAAAGTTTTTGACTTCGGTCAAATCATTACTACTTGCCAACGCACGTTGAGTTGATGATTTAACACTCGTCACCGCATCATACAACTGATAATTATATTGACCTAGATATTTGACCAAATAAGTCCGGTCAAATGAACGCGTCAATAATTGCGGGCGGTCCGCTTCAGCAAAACCTAGGTTTGCTGCAAAAATAATGATAGCGGAGGCAAACACCAATCCGATTTTGCGTTTTTTTATAGGAGCAGTTTGGTGAGGTTGAACGGAACGGAAAACAACCAACAATATGAGAATGATTGTATCCAAGAAATAGAAAATATCTGCTCCATGCATAAGTGCAAAGGCACTATCCTTTAGCTCACCCGCATCATTAGGATGCATGATCGTCGGTAGCGTAATGAAGTCATTGAAAAAACGATAATAAGCAACATTGGCATATAATAAAAACGACATGACAAAGTCAATAACAATAATCGCCCAATATCGCTTTCTACCTTTGAAAAATAAAGCTATTCCTAAGAAAAATAATGCCGAGCTGATCGGATTAATCAATAAAAGAAATTTTTGAAGGGTATTCTCAATACCTAAGTTAAATTCAATTTGATAGACAATATAAGATTTTAACCAGAGTAAAACAACAGCTGTGTAGAAAAACAGCAATTTACGATCCAATAAAGCATTTTTTACTTTAGTTAACCAATTCAATTCTAATGACCTCCCAAACTATTGAAAACACTAGTCATTTATTTATATAGTAGGTCTTTGATTATCACATTTTATTATCATAACATATTTTCACATTTTGAAAACATCTTTTGATCATTTTTTTAAATCATTTTCCTTGAAAATCACACTTTGACTAACTAAAATATGTTTATTAACTATTTATTAGAAACGGGGTGACAAGAGGTGAAGACGAACCAATCCAATGACCCACTCATCGGCGCACTAGCAGCCGTCGGCGCTTATACCCTATGGGGAGTTATGCCGATTTACTGGAAATTAATCGATGCAGCATCTGCTCAGGAAGTACTCGGACACCGTATTGTTTGGTCCTTTGTCTTTATGATCGTTGTTCTACTTGTTAGTGGAAAACTGAAGCGTTTCTTTACTGACCTTCGAGCCATAGTCAAAACACCTAAAAAGCTGCTCATCATCACTGGAGCATCCATTGTGATCAGCATCAATTGGTATACTTATATTTGGGCTGTTGGCCATGATCACGTTGTTCAGGCAAGTCTTGGATATTATATTAATCCACTGATCAGCGTTCTATTGGGGGTATTATTTTTAAAAGAAAAGCTATCATTCTGGCAAATCATATCCTTTGTATTAGCTTTTATCGGAGTATTGATGATGACCATACAAGTCGGGGTCTTTCCTTGGGTTGCCCTTATGCTGGCCATGAGCTTCGGGCTTTATGGTCTATTGAAAAAACTTGTCAAAATGGGAGCAATGACAGGCTTAACGATCGAAACATTAATTATGACACCCGTTGCCTTATTGTACCTATTTTACATTGATACCAACGGAGGCGGTGCATTTACGTTCACTGAACCTAAGGTGGCGTTGTTATTAATTGGAGCAGGTATTATCACGGCGGTCCCTTTACTCCTATTTGCTACCGGAGCTAATCGTATTTCACTCGCGATGGTCGGATTTTTCCAATACATTGCCCCTACCATCATGCTTATTCTCGGGATTATCCTATATCACGAGCCGTTTAACCATGATCGATTGCTTTCTTTTATATTAATATGGGTATCACTGATCCTGTTCAGCCTTTCCCGGACAAGATGGCTTGTCCGTCTTGAAAATAAGTTATTTCGAAAACATTCAAACAGCTATGCTAAGTAAAGAAACGCAGAAGTCTCAGAGGCTTCTGCGTTTTTTCTAGGCTGTTTTATCAAAGATTGTTGTTATGCAGAAAAACTATAAAATACCAAATAAATAAGCTATGTTGATTGCCGTTCCTGGCAGTCACTCTCCGGAGCGGTTACTACGATGCACTTCGAGGTCAAAAAGCAACATCATTTACGAAAACAGCCTTTATTAAACTAATCTAAAAATATTTTACCAGGATTAAGCAGATGCTTTGGATCCAAGGCTTGCTTAATCGTCTTCATGACATCAACACCTTGACCGTGTTCCTTCAATAAATATTCCCGTTTCCCAATTCCGACACCGTGTTCACCCGTAGAAGTGCCCCCTTTACTAAGCGCATAGTCAACGATTTGATGATTCACTTCTTTGTAGGCGGCCACTTCATCAAGATTGTCCCGGTCAACACCGATGACGACGTGAAAATTACCGTCACCAACATGCCCGAATAAAGCAGCTTGTGTATAATGATGCTGGTCCAATAATTGTCTTGTTGTAACAATGGCTTCAGTGAGTTCTGAAATTGGAACCGCAACATCAGTAGAGGTCAGCATTTTGCCCGGAGTCAAACCGACAACGGCTAACGCCGCCTCATGCCGAGCCCGCCAAAGTTCGTTGCGGGCTTGCTCATCTGCCTCAAACTGCATAGAAACAAGGTTTTCCGACTGCATAATGTCTTGTGCAAAATCAATTTGCTCGTTAACGGCTTGTTCTCCCCCGGCAAACTCCAAGAACAAGGATGGGGCTTCAGGATAATCGGTCTGACTATGCTCATTAACCGCGGCCACCGTATACTCGTCAACGAGTTCCATCCGACTCACCGGAAGGCCAGCTTTTAAAATATTTTCCGCGGCGGCCCCCGCGTCTCTCACAGATGAAAATACAGCCTTACCCGCTTTAGTCACTTCTGGAATCCCCGTCAATTTCAACGTTAACTCGGTGATGACTCCTAATGTCCCCTCAGAGCCTATGATGAGATCTTTGAGATCGTAGCCTGCCGATGTTTTCAGTGCCTCACTACCCACATCAATCACACGACCGTCAGCCATTACAACTTTAAGGGCTAGCGTATTTTGCCGCATGCCACCGTAACAAACCGTATTAGTTCCGCTTGCATTGGTTGCTGCCATACCACCAAGACTCGCATCAGCACCTGGATCTACCGGGAAAAACAGGCCATATCTCTTTAATGATTGATTCAGTTGATGACGTGTGACGCCTGGCTGTACTTTAACCATAAAATCGTCAGGACGAATATCAATGACTTGGTTCATCTCTGCAAAATCGACACTAATTCCCCCCTCAACGGGAAGAATATGTCCTTCTAGGCTGCTTCCCACACCGTAAGGCACAATGGGGGTCGCTGTCCCCACAGCCCACTTAACAACTTCAGCCACGTCTTCAGTACTTTGTGGAAAAACAACAGCTTCAGGCTCAGCTAAAGGATGATATGTCATATCTCTACCATGTTCGTCGATAGCCGACGGTCCCGTTTTAACTTGATCCGCACCACCTAATAGACTTTTCAATGCTTCAACTTCTACAGTCATAGGTTCCCCTCCGGAATTTTATAAAAATAAGTTTTATTTCAATTTTATTCGCTTTCCTTTCAACAATATCCTTCATCTAAATCAAATTCACAAACGATAAAATAAAAAAAATATTAATAATGAATATGACCGTCGTTACTTGATGTTCCTTTATCGATCCTGTTTTAAAAGTGACAAGAAATCGAAATCGCTTCTTTGTTAATGGAAATAATAGCGGAACACCGCTTTTTGTCAGGAAGTCACCGGCAATATGTGAGCCCATACCAATAAGAAGACCTTTTATGTAAAAGAATTGAATATCTGTGTGGTCGACGGTCCATCTCCCAATCCAATACATGAGAATCATAAATAAAATCGAATGGGTGAAACGTCTGTGACCAAAAATAGTACTTAATGGAATCGAAATGATTTTAAGTCGTCTTCCAAGATAACTATTAGGTTGATCCAAATCAGGTATCGCTGAACCGATCAGGACCAATAGAAAATACAAGCTGGTTGCTATTAAATGATGAGGCACCCAGTGGGTCAGCTGTAATAGTGTAATAGAAATGAGTCCCCATAGAAGACCGAAGTTTTGATGACTGACTGCACGCACAATGGACGAACTCCTTCTTTTTGAATTGTTTCTTTGAAGATGATATCAAGATTAGACCAGTGCTTAAAACATGTCAATCATCTTCACTGCACAGGCTTGAACCCTTCCCATCAGAATCGATATCCAAGGATTCGAAATCGACATTTCCCGGGGAATGCTGCTGGCAAGAAACGACATGCATTTTTTGCCTCTATCAATATGGAGACAATTGTGTTATATTTGTGACTTGTCGACAATGTTCGATTAATTTTTTCACAATTTCATGAATTTCTACATCAAGAAGGAGTGTCACAAAAGATGAATCAGCCATTAATCACGGAGCCTATGGCAATATTTGCTTACTTAAGTGCCATTGTCGCCATCGTGTTTATGTTATCAACCGTTAAAAAGAAAGGCTTTCAAAAGCTATTTCGTTATGCTCCGCCATTAATTTGGATGTATTTCTTGCCCATGATCTCAACCACTGTTGGCATTTTACCGCAAAGTTCGGACTTGTATAGCTTTATGAGCACTTATATGTTACCAGCGGGTTTATTATTATTAATGCTAAGCGCGAACGTGCCTGCCACTTTAAAACTTGGCAGTAAGGCCCTTTTCGTATTTTTAGCCGGGACGGTCGGCGTCATCATCGGCGGTCCAATTGCGTTCGCCCTTTTCCACTCGCTGTTGCCTGAAGATGCATGGCGAGGTGTCGGTGCACTTGCCGGCAGTTGGATCGGCGGGACAGCCAATATGGGCGCTATGATTGAAGCCTTCAGTACACCTGATGATATTATGAGTCCAATTATCATCACGGACACACTTGTGGGTATCAGTTGGATGGGTGTGATGATTGCACTATCCAATTTCCAAGACAAATTCAATCGTTGGAACAAGGCAGATAACTCGGTGATTAAGCAGGTTAATGAAGATATCGCCTCTGATGTTGAAAAAAATCAGAAGCCACTGCAATTACCACAGTTATTTGGCATCATTGGTGTCGGTTTTGCCGGATCTTATCTCATCCGGTTGCTTGCCCAAATGGACTGGATTCCAAAAAGTGAGGTGATGAATGCCTCTACTTGGACATTCATCATTATTACCCTCGTCGGAATTCTATTATCATTTACTAAAGTCCGTCAGCTTGAATACTATGGCGCAAGCAAAATTGGCTATATGGGGATTTACCTTTTCTTAACCGCCATTGGGGCCCAAGCCAACCTGGCTTCTATTATAGATGCACCCGCATTTATCCTCATGGGGATTGTCTGGCTCGCCATTCACATTATTTGTCTTTTTACAGCGGCCCGTTTGCTTCGTGCACCATTATTCTTTGTTGCCGTCGGATCGCAAGGCAATATCGGCGGGACAAGTTCCGCCCCCATCGTGGCATCCGTTTTTCAATCGTCTCTCGCACCCGTCGGTCTGTTGATGGGTATTGTAGGTAATATCATCGGCACTTACGGGGCCCTACTATGCGGTAAACTTGCACAAATGTTTATTATGTAGTCAATTAGAAAACGACCTGATCTAAGTCAGGTCGTTTTTCATATTTACGTTCTTATTTATTGATCCTCACGTAGTTCTTGAGGGACTACTTTCCTTTTGATTAAATAGACATTGTCCTTCTTTATAAACAGCAACCACATTCCTCAGTGAAGCCATATCTTCAAGCGGATTCCCTTCTACTATTAGGAGATCGCACGCCTTACCTACCTCGAGAGATCCCGTTTGCGCATCAATCTTCATCGCCTGTGCCGCTGTCAATGTTGCTGAACGTAAAACATCACCAGGTGACATACCGTTGTCCACCATTAATTCAAGTTCTTTTACAAACTTACCATGGAAATTGAAAGGTGTCCCGGCATCCGTTCCAGCAGCGATTTTCACACCGGCCTGATAAGCTTTATAAAAACTTTCTTGATGACGCGCCATAACTCTTTTTGACTTCTCAACCGCATACTCAGGTATGCCTGCATCTAACCCATGTTCTACAATGTTGTAAGGGGCGACAAGCGTTGGGACGAGGTAAGTCCCATATTCAAGCATCATCTCAATCGCTTCATCGTCTAGATAAATCCCATGCTCAACCGTTGTAATTCCTGCGCGGATGGTATTCTTGATCCCATCAATCCCTTGGGCATGAGCTGCGGTTATTTTACCTGCATGCGTCGCTTCAACGCTTGCAGCCCGTAATTCATCTTCTCCGAGCTGTGGAGAGTTCGGATCAACGCCCGGCGTCATCACACCTCCGGTTGCCATTAATTTGAGCAAATCTGCCCCTGACTTTAATTGCTTACGAGCTGCTTTACGGACCTCATCGACACCATCGGCCTCAATCGCCATTGAATGAGCGTGGCCACCGGTCATGACAATCGGCTCTCCTGATGCGGCAATTCGAGGCCCATCAACCAGTCCCTTTGCAATCGCGTTACGAAGGGCGATGTCTACATTATATTTTGAACCAACATTCCGTACAGTCACGACACCACTTTCCAATTGTTTTGTCGCGTTTCTCATCGCCTTGTAAGCATCATCCGCTTCAAGGTTTTCAACCCGCTCCCGAAATGGATCAGGATTGCCATCCATTGACAAGTGAACATGCGAGTCTATCAAGCCAGGAACGCCAGTTAACCCCTCACCGCTGATGACATGATCAGTATCTTGATGATTAACGTGTTCACCAACATCAAGAATGCCCGTCTCATCAAATAATAGGGAGGTTTGGGTTAACGATTGATTCATTTGGTCAAATAATGCGATATTTTCGATTTTTGTTTTCATATAAGGACTCCTAATATTCTAATCATTTTATATAAAACTCATAATAATACCAGCAACAAGAACAGACGCTATTGTGACGGTTGTAAAACCACCTATTAACATGGGCGGTAAAATGTCATCAAACACTTGTTTCTGCTCGGTTTCATCATTACTTACCGTCCGACTGACCTCTTCAGAAAGTAGATAATCGGCCGGAAATCCAAATAAAGCGGTTAATGCAACCGGAATGAATTTCAACGCAGGCAATCGGAACAATTTTGCCGCCAACATGCCGCCCAAAATAATCCCTATTGACCCAACTACCAGGATTAAAAGAATCGTAGGTAAATCATTCCATAATTCTTGTGGTGACACATCACCTAATGAAGCGATAATATAAAGGATTAAAATCGACATGCTAATGCCAAATGAATTGGCTTTCTGCATGATGGCTGATTCATACACACCAAACCATGTTCCGATTAATCCTGCAATCAAGGCCCAAATCGAGTAGTGGATACCTGTTAGGTTCCCCAAATACACCGCAATGGCACCACCAATGGACAATAAAAATAAATATGTTGCGGGCGTCGCGTATTTTTTCGGGATAAGACCTTGTCTCTCGTCCTCTTGGTGTGGTGTTTTCTCTGTTTCCGACTCATCATTGCCTAAATTCGACTCACTAGCAGCAGCCACTTCTGGATCCCTTTTACGTATACGTTGGATGAATTGGACCGCATATCTCTGTAAGAATTGGGAAGCTAAAGGTAAGCCTACGATCTTTTGCATGGCAAGCACCATTGCGGGAATGACAATTAATGACTCCATCCCTTGTGCCTTCAGTGTATCTGAAGTAATCACGAATGCGATAATGCCGCCCGTTAACGGACCAATGCCTGATGCTGCGATTGAAAATCCATAGATCGGTGTCACAATGGCTAGAACTAAAATAACAGCAAAAATAATGCCTATCAATGCTGTGACAACAGCTTTCCATTGAGACTTGATTGATTTGATGGGAATGAGTGTCCCCATATGTGTAATTAGTAAAGCAACTAATAATGGCGCAATGGTCGTCATTGTCGAATCTTTAATAATCGTATCGGGAAGAATGCCTGTCCACGTTAATAACAAAAATAATAAAGCCACAACAAACAAACTCGGAATCCGGGCCCGTGAAATATTTGCGAGAAAATCTCCCAATGCAAGTAAACCTAATAGCACCATCGCGCTCACAACAGCTGTCAGCATTTAAATCCTCCTCTTGATGTTAAGAAATCATTGGCTAGACTTTTATAACCATGACACTTCTTGATGGTTAATTGAATCAAAGTCCTTTGAATCTATTAACCTCCTCTACTTTATTAAATTAACGTTGCAACGCTTTTATGATTTTAAAAAGTGAATGATTATCATTGTATGTATTTTTCAGTCAATTGTCAATAGAATGTCCATTAAAAAGAATAGAATGATTTTGACACGCCTTTATACATAAATTCAAGCCCTGCAAACAGCATAACCACACCATTCGCAGGGCTTGCACGTGTTCAAACTAGTCATCTAATGTCCCTTGTCTAAGACCCAAAGGAAGGGGGATAGGCCG
Organism: Tuberibacillus sp. Marseille-P3662; assembly: GCF_900178005.1. Classification (NCBI taxonomy): domain Bacteria; kingdom Bacillati; phylum Bacillota; class Bacilli; order Caryophanales; family Sporolactobacillaceae; genus Tuberibacillus; species Tuberibacillus sp. Marseille-P3662. The sequence goes on from NZ_FXBS01000006.1 coordinate 1,963,669, forward strand.
GTCACAGATATTCTGAACAAAGTAGTGTTGATCTTGCGTTGATGCTTCGTGAAAACCATGCATAATCTCAAGCACATGCAAAGCTTGTGCACCATTAGCCCGGTGCTTGCGGCCACTCGCCAAGGCATATGCCATATCCGCGACTCCGAGCCCCCTGCTATTCTCACTATAGCTATGGGTGAGCGGTATCTCCCGCCATTCATGATTAGATTGACCATTACGTAAATAGACTGGTCCCCCAAATGTATTCGGATCAGGAACAATCAGACTCCCTTCTGTCCCATGAACTTCAATTTTAGGCGTTTGTGTCGCCATCACATCAAAACTCGTAATGATCGTACCCACCGCACCATTTTGAAAATCTAGTAGACCAGCAACATGGGTCGGCGTATTTACCTTGATTTTAGATCCATATTTTTCTTGACTGGTAATCGTTCTTTCAGGAAATGATATTTGCGTCGAACCCGTGACACGGCGAACAGGTCCTATTAAATTGATAAGAGCAGTTAAGTAATAAGGTCCCATATCAAACATCGGACCGGCACCGGCTTGGTAGAAAAATTCAGGATTCGGATGCCAACCTTCCGGACCCCGATTCATCATAAACGCTGTTGCTGCAACCGGCCGGCCAATCCAGCCATCATCGATAAGCTTACGACACGTTTGAATACCGCCACCTAAGAACGTATCCGGGGCATTGCCGACAAGCAGCCCCTTTTCTTCGGCTTTTTTTACAATTGTTTCTCCATCGGCTATTGTCGTCGCCAAAGGTTTCTCCGTGTACACATGTTTTCCGGCATTCAAGGCCTTTAGAGAGATCTCAGTATGAATTTGCGGCGGGGTTAAATTTAAGATGATATCTACTTCAAGATCTGACAGTAATTCATCAACGGAACAGGACTTCGCGATATTATAAACGTCAGCTTGTGATTCGGCTTTACTTATATCAACATCCGCACAGCCAACGACATTAATAATGTCAAATTTAGGTAACGTTTTGAAGTAAATACCACTAATGTTGCCACAACCTATGATCCCTACATTGACTGTCTTCATAACATATCGCCTTCTTTCTCACTAAAATCTAATGAAAGTTCATCTCAGGAACTAATTATTTAACCGCTCCACTTGAGAGTCCCTTAACTACTTTTTCTTGTGAAAATAGGTAAACGAGAATCATTGGCAGGCTCGCTAAAGTTAAAGCTGCCATAATACCTGGTACATTAATCGAAAACTCACTGTAGAAATTTTGTAACCCCAATGGCAATGTCTTATTCTCCGGACTTGTCGTCAGCACCAAGGCAAAAATAAACTCATTCCACAGATGAACAAAGTTATAAATTAAAACCGTCATCAGGGCTGGTGTTAACATTGGCAAAATAATCCTCCGAAAAATCCCAAAATGAGAACAGCCATCTATTTTAGCGGATTCCTCTAAGGCCTTAGGAATCTCCCGCATAAATTGAGTGAGAATAAAGACTGATATTGGCAAACTGAATGCAATATATGGACCTATCAAGGCCCAAAGTGAATCGTAAATACCGATATCTTGACTAAAATTAAATAGAGGAATTAGCGTTGTATGAATGGGCAGCATCATGCCAGAAATAATCAACAAAAACAAAGGTTGATTGAGACGAAATGACATGCGGCTTAAAGGGTAACTAGCTAGCGACCCCACTAGCATAACGAGTAATACCGCACCGAGGCAGACAATCATGCTATTAAAAAAATACCTAGTGATCCCCATGTCAAAAACAGACAGGTATGAACTATAATCAATTTGTGAAAAAAGAGTAAAAGGCTCTTTAAAGAAATGACTTTGAGTTTTTAATGACGTTGAAATCATATATATAAATGGAAAACCGGTAAACACCAACAATATGAGGGCTAATAAATAGAGCGGCGCCTTTTTTATCTTCCTGATCATGTGGAAAAGACTCCTTTCTGTTTCCGTTTATAATCAATAAACTGAATCAGAACTGTCACGATAAACGCAATGATAAACATCACAAAGGCGATCGTACTGCCATACCCCATATTAAAGTTGATAAAAGCTTGCTTATACATATACGTCCCCATTAACTCGGTTGCATGGTTCGGGCCCCCACCGGTCATAATGTAAATCATGTCAAATTGCTTTAAAGATCCAACAATAGCTAAGATCGATGATGACACAATCGTAGGTAGTAATAATGGGAAAGTAATATGCAAAAACTTCTGGATGACATTGGCTCCATCTATTTTGGCAGCTTCATATAGCTCCTCAGATATGCCAACCAGCCCAGCTTTAAAAAGAATCATATAGAAAGGCGCAAATTGCCAGACAATCACAAGCAAAACTGCGATCAACGCCGTGTTTTGACTGCCTAACCATGAGACATTATCAAACCCTAGCAGGTTAATCAATTTGTTGATTGTCCCATTAATAGGATCATACATATAGACCCATAACAAACCGATCGCTACCGTCGACATTAAAAATGGGAGAAAATAGACACTATTAAATAACCGCAACCCTTTAATAGGGGCAAATAATAGAAGTGCCATAATCAGTCCTAACGGCATTTGAACAAAAACCGAAGCGAAGACAACCCAAAAGTTATTAACAAGAGATTCCCAAAAAATCGTGTCAGAAAAAAGCGTGATATAGTTGTCTAACCCAATAAATATCTTGCCCCCGGCTTTCTTCCATTCAAAAAAACTATAATAAAGGGTTTCAAGGATCGGATAGACTACATAGATAATATAGACAATTAAGGCAGGGGCCATAAATAATGCAATCGTCCCCATATCTTTCAGCTTTCTTTGACGCTTCGGTTTGGTTGAGGTCTGAATATCCGGTTGTGCACCAATCTGCCTTTCCATATATATCACCTCATTATTCGAATAAGAAAGGGGGGATCCCCCCCTATTTTATTCAAGAATGTCTTGTGCTTTTGCTTCCATCTTGTCTGCCGCTTCTTTCGGCGTTATTTCCAAACCAAAAATCGCCTGTGTTGTGTCCTTATGCACTTCAGCTAATTCCGGTGGCAATGTTTGGTCATAAGGCATTTGAATATGATTCGCCTCATTAGCTATTTTATAGAACTTTTTGACAAACGGGTCTTCTGGCTCGACGCCTTTTACCGGAGTTAAGCTTCCTGTCTTTTTGACGTATGCCTGTGCCGTCTGGGAACTTGTTAGTTCCTTAATTAACTTAACCGCAGCATCGGGATATTGCGTATCTGCACTGACTGACCACACAGGAGAAGTCGCTCCGCCCACATTGGATGGATCACCTTTTCCCTTAGCAACTGTCGGGAATTTAAATACGCCTAACTTCTTTTCAAACTGTGGAGCTTCATCTCTTACGTTATTTAAAAATGCAATCGTTATATCTTGCATCGCGGCTTGCCCTGTATACATTAATTGTCGTGAACGTCCAGCATCATAAGGGACACCATTAAATCCTTCATTAAATGCATCCATTTTGACAAGCTCTTGAATATACTTTCCTGCTTGAACATAAGCCTGATTGTCAAACCCTTTACCCTCTCTATTTAAAGCGCTTTCAAATAACTGATAGCCAGCAATACGATCAGCAAAATTCATGAGATAATAGGCTCCGGGCCACTTTGTTTTGTTAGCCAAGGCCATTGGAATAATATCATTTTCTCTAAGTGTTTTAACGATATCAACCCACTCTTCATAGGTCTTTGGCGGCGTCAAATCATATTTATTGAAAATATCCTTGTTATAAAATACAAGGTCAAGACTTAATCCCAACGGCACCCCATACTGTTTTTCATCGAATGCCGCATTTTTTAGAGCAAATTCTAAGTAACGTGTTTTATCAATTTGATCTGTAACATCTAGGACTTGACCCTGTTCGACAAAATGTTTAAGCCAGCCACCGCCCCAGGAGTCAAAAATATCCGGCGGACTGCCCCCTGACATCGCTACAGAAAGTTTTTGTTTATAGGAATCATTCGCCGTATGCACAGCATTAACTTTAAACTCGGGATTGTCTTTCTCAAATCGGTCAATGGCATCTAGGATGACTTGCTCTTCTGCGCCCGTTTCAATATACCAGAAATCCAAAACTTTTTTGTCACCATGACTTGCACCACCGTTGTCACTCGATGATGTCTTATCAGATCCACCACTACACGCCGTGATCAAGAGCAAAGAACAAATAGCGAGAAACGTCGCTAGTTTTTTCATATACATCCCCCATTTTAAATTGAAAGATTAAAGGCTCTTCTGAGGTAGTTAAGGCTGGTCTCAATACTTTTAATAGGTGAACCTTTGCATTGGTCTTGCTCAACAATCCATCCATTGACATTGAGCCTTTCCCCATAGTCAATAATGGACTCCAACTCAATGCCACCCGTTCCTAACTCTGCAAAAAAACGTTCGCCATCTGTTGTCATATCCTTCAAATGGATTAAAATATTCCTGTTTCGGCAGCGCGTCATCCAATCTTGCGGATTCTGCCCAGCATACTTTAACCAATACACATCCAATTCAATCCCCACCCAATCGGGATTGGTTCCATTGAGAATGAGATCTAACCCTGTTTGATCTTCAAAACGGGTCAATTCAAAATCATGATGGTGATAATAAAAGGTTAAACCTTCCTTCTGACATTTGAATCCCACACGATTGAACAAATCTGCCAGTTGCTGATATCCTTCTTTATTTCGTCTTTCAAGCGGGATCACCGGGCATACCACGCCTTGATTTCCAAGTTCCTTTTGATAAGCCATCACTTCATCTAAATGATGCTCAAGTTGTTCTAACGGGATATGACTCGCGATGGGGACCAGATCAAGGCGATCCAGTTCAGTCCGCAACGCTGCCGCTGACAATCCTCCGTATCCGGCAAATTCCACACTCTTATAGCCTAATGATGCCACCTTTTCCAATGTCCCAATAAAATCTTTTGAACTTTCTTCACGTAATGTGTACATTTGTAAAGCTACGGGTTTTTGCATCATGACTGTCCTCCATTATTCAAACAATTTTGCTCAACCTATCCCATTTCACCTCCCTGATGTAATCGATTACATTTTTGTCCCAGAAGATTCGCGTACAACTAACTTTGTGGGTAATATCACCTTTTGATCCATGATGGTTGTGCCGTTCATACGCTCCAATAATAAGGTCATGGCTTTCTTTCCCATATCAAACATCGGTTGGGCAATAGTTGTTAACCCTGGCTCCATCACAGAGGAAAATTTAATATCATCGAAACCGACGATAGATAGATCATTAGGGATGTGCACCCCCCTGTTATGAGCTGCCTTAATTGCACCCATCGCCATCTCATCATTAGCTGCAAAAACAGCTGTCGGCGGATGGTTCAATGTGAGTAATTGATTCATGATTTGATAACCAGAATCAATGGTGAAATCCCCTTCTTGAATCCATTCATCCTTCACAGGGAGAGCATGACTTTCCAAGGCCTGCACGTAGCCCTTCAGTCTGTCCTGACTCATAGGAAGATCCATAGGACCGGAAATGTGACTTATGCTATCATGGCCAAGTTGAATGAGGTGTTGGGTTGCCTTCCCGCCACTCATCTCGTTATCAACCATCACCGTCGGGCATGGCGGTGGGTCCAAATAATCGGAAACAGAAACCACGGCATCACTTTGCGATGTCTTATCAAAATTCACTTCACGTGGCTGTACAGTTAAAAAGATGACGCCATCCACTTGTTGTTGCCTTAAATAATCAATATAATCGTAATTCGCCTTACTGAAACTTTTATTAGGCTGTTTCAAAATAACTTGGTAGCCCTGTTGATTTGCAACCCATTCAATGCCTGACAAAATCTCTGAAAAAACATTGTTTGAAATTCTTGGAATCACAACAAGAAGCGATTTTGTTTCCGTTTTCCGAAAATTCCTCGCCAATATATTGGGTTTGTAATTTAATGCTTCAATGGCTTGTAGGACTTTATATTTGGTATGATCTTTAACAGATTCTGGTGATTGCAAGACTCGTGAGACCGTTGCTGTTGAAACACCTGATTTTTTAGCGACGTCACTCATTGTTGTCATATAAATGAATACCTTTCTCCAAATGTAATCGATTACATTTTGTTTTATTAAAGTATAGATCTTAAAAATAATTCAGTCAAGAGTAAAAATTAAAATAATTTTGTCAGAGTAGCAATGATTGTTTACTTACATTTAAAAAGGGCTGCGTATCAGCCCTTAAATGGTTAAATAGAGATGTGGAGGATCACTAAAATACTTAATGTCCAGCCGATCAACATGACAGCCGAATAAACCACCCATTCCTTTTTTTTCTCCCCTTTAATTGATCTTGCCATATCCCAAGCTGACAATAAGGCTAGGAAAAGCATAACTATAGACATCTGCACCACCATTTTCTATTTACCTCCCGATAATGACTCGCTTGTTAAGCCCGTTCGTTCAAGAACGACATTCGGGACAATCTTAACTTCCAATTTTGGGAAGACTTGATCCCATCTTTCTTTATAGTCATTCCGCCATTTCCCCGGATATTTTCGATAAACCGCCCGTCCAAATCCAAATATGTCGGACTTAAACTGTTGCTGTGCTTTATCCAACGCGAGATCCATCCTATTCTGAATTTGTTTTTCTAACATCATCGTTAATGATCGGATAGCTTTAGGTTGTTTAAGATTGAGTTTTGAATCATTCTCATACAAAGCGGTCTCAGCGTAGACTTGGACAACAATTTTTAGATGATCTTGATTTAATTTAGGCTGAATTTCCGTCTTTGCCCTTACAATGTTTGTACTAACTTTGCCGCCTCCCTTTTTTTGGGGGACTTTCAATGTAATCACACCATCTTTCACCTTATCGTGAAACCAGAGAACCCCTCGGGTTTCGATGTCATCCATCCATCCAACCAGTTGATCTCTATAAAAGACGCCTGACCCAGATATCGACATATACTTTTCACTACTGGATTGAGACCCCCCAGCAGAAAAACTGGACTCATCTTGTACTTCTAAAGGCTTGATCTTAAATTGCGGAGCAACCGGCTCGATGCCTGTTCCAAGCAACATATTCGTGAAGTCTCTTAGGTTGACCTCGACAAGAATCTCACGCTTCGTCAATTCCCGCATTTCTTCAGAAGGAACCCGTTCCAATTTAGTTTGTATCTCTAATAAATCAGCAGCTTTGCCCTTCGCTACCATAATATAATCATTCAATCGCGATTCAGGATATCTCGTGAAGAAATCAAGGACTTTGGAAACGCCCTCTTGTGCCAACTTCTCTCCTATAAGAATAATCCTGCTGTGGGAAAAAAACACTTTCCGCGGGAGTTTTTCTTGCAGTTTTCGATAAGCAGCCATCACAGTCGCCCCTTTTTCCGAAGCCGTGAAAGTCGTGGGGCCTTGGCCTCCTCCTTTTCCAGTGGGAACCAGTTGATTCGGAATAGCAACTTCCAAAGTTAAACGAATGTTACCATTTTCCATTTCATCTAAACCAACAGCCGTCACAATGGCAATATCATTGACTTCCACCCGGCTCCAACAACCCGTGAGTCCCAACATCATGATGCTGATTAGCAAGATTCTAGCAAGCTTCATGCATTATCTTTCCCTTCTGCAAAACAACGTCTAATGCTTACGTTTTGAATGATGATGAGGGCGAAGAAACTTTTTCATTCTTTGGGGGGCTCTTTTGGCTGTTTCCTGAGGACGCTTAATCATGGCCCACCAAGGTACACGAATGAAAACATCCTTAAGATCACTAACATGCAAAGGTGCAATCGGTGCTGAATAAGGGACACCAAAGGAACGTAGTCGGGCCATATGTATAAGAATTAAGAACCCTCCCAGTAAGAGACCATACATACCAAGGATAGAAGTGAGTATCATCATGCCGAAGCGAACAACTCGAATGCCGCCTGAAAGGCTATAACTCGGTATCATAAAAGAAGCAATACCGGTAATCGCCACGACGATGACGAGTGGAGCGGAAACGAGCCCCGCTTGCACAGCAGACTCGCCGATGACCAATGCCCCAGCAATACTGACCGCCTGGCCAACCGGTTTTGGCAACCGCACCCCAGCCTCACGTAAGGCTTCGAATGATATTTCCATCAAAAACACCTCTACGATGGCTGGAAAGGGCACATTTTCCCTTGATGCTGCGACGCTGAACAGTAAATTAGTCGGCATCAACTCTTGATGAAACGTCGTTACAGCAATATAAATAGATGGAAAAAAGATAGCAATGAGCAAGAATAAATAGCGTAACAACCGAATCGCCGAACTGATCATATAACGACCGTAATAATCCTCGGATGCCGTCATCATTTCGTAAAAAGTAATTGGTAGAATGAGCACAAACGGGGTATTATCAATAAGAATGCCCACTTTCCCTTCTAATAAATGACCTACCAAGCGGTCCGGTCGTTCAGTATTTAACATTTGCGGAAAGATGGAGTACGGATTGTCTTCCAGCAGCTCTTCAATATAACCACTTTCCTCGATTGCATCAATATCGATTCGGTTTAAACGTTGCTGCACTTCCTCAATTAAATCTGGATCAACAATACCATCAATATAAGTTATTGCTATGTCCGTTTGCGATAACCGTCCAATCTTAGTCGGTTTCACCTTTAACCGATGGGTCTTGAGTCTGCGACGAACAAGGCTAATATTCGTTTGAATATTTTCGATAAACCCCTCTTTAGGACCGCGAACCACCGCCTCTGTAGTTGGTTCCTCAATGGCACGTTGTTCCCGTGATGTTGCACTAATGAATAGCGCTTGTGGCACACCATCAATTAATATGACAGCGCCGCCAGACAAAATATGATCAGCGACATCTTGTAGCTTCCGCCCGGTGCTTATCTTACCGACTGAAAACACTTGATTCAGAACAAATGCATCCATATCGTGCGTTGAAAACATCGTTCCGCTTTCGGTATTGTCTTGATACGCTAACAGCGGTTTCATGATCGCAGAATCTAGGGTCTTTTGATCAACAAATCCGCTAAAATAGATCAATTGCCCGTCTTGCTGATTGCCAATTTGAAAGCTTCGATACACAAGATCAGATGATTGCTGGAACATCGTTTTTAAATAGTGGATGTCGTGATCAAGTGTTCCACTCACCATCCCTGTTTCCGTCTGTTCTAATGGTTGCTCGGTGGGTTCTTGCTTTTCATTCTTTTCTCGGTTTTCCAGGAGGTCCTTTAATTTCCTTGTTCTTCTGATATTAACCACCCTCTTTTCATTGTGACTCGGTGCTTGATTGTTTTTTCTTACGAATGAATGAGATGACTAATAATAATATCGGAATCCCGGCCTGTAAGAAAACATGGGTATAGAATGGTATCACTTTTAATCCAATATTGAGATGCTCGGTAATATTGGAGGCAATCACCACAGATAAAGGGGCAATAATGACAGCAAGCGGGAGCAAAATTGCTTTATATGTTTTTAGTTGGAAACATTGAGCCATTCCAATAGCTGCCCCATATGTCCATGCCCCAACTTTGAAAAATACGCCTGCTACCATAATTAAGATCACAATTGTATCAACACGCTCAAGAAAGTCTGCGATTGAAATCATCCGTGCTGCCGCAAAGAAAGGGAAAATTTCTCTTCCGTATATTTTTGGTCCAAGAACAGAAATCGTGATAAGCGTATTAAGTGCTAGCAATCCCCCTCCAAAGAAGACAATAGCCAAGCCAACCTTATTGATTTTCCTTTTATCAGCAAGGGCCGGGAAAAACATCAAAATTAAGACCAATTCTCCAAACGGAAAGGCCACAATTTGTGGAAATGCGGCTTGCCAAATCGGTTGAAGACCTTCCCCTAACACAGGGGTTATTCTCTGAAAATCCATTAATTGTGAACCAAATAGTAAAACCCACGTGATCACTAATGAGAATATAAAGACAGGTAATATCATTTCCCCCATACGTCCAAAGACTTCAATCCCGCCGCGAAGGCAATAAATAATGATAATCATAAAACCAGCAATGACAACGATCAATGGCGTTCCATTCAAAATTGTTGTCACAATTAGTTCACCTAAATCTCTGCAATTTCTGGCAGCAGAATAGATGAAGTACAAAATATAAATCACAATGAGCGGATAACCGAGGACCCTACCACAAATTTTTCGTATGATCTGAACAAGAGTATCACCAGGATGATACTCAGCTAATTTTGTATAAACCTTCATTAGAACTAAGCCATATACCATCGCGACTAAAATGGCTAACCAGGCATCCTGACCCGCTTTAGTTCCTACCCCAAACACAACGGTCGTTCCAATTTCAAAAGAAATCATCACGACAAAAAGTTGACGGGCACTCAGTTTTGTCTGTTTCATTGAGCCAAACGTCCTTTTACATTCACTTGAACATCCAAATAGATTTCTTATAGCTTTTTTCGTTATCTCACTTTTATTCATCCTATTATAAAGAAACTGGACGATTTTAAATTCAAAAAAAAGATAGTCCTTTTACAGACTATCTCGTGAAAACTTTATTTGATTTTTAATTAATAGCCTTAACAAATTGCTTGGCTTTGTCTGTTAACTGAGCAAGCGTTGATTCATTGATGGGTTGTTTCGTATTGACAAGGGCGCTGCCCAATCCAGCAGCAACCGCACCGTTATCAAAGTAGGTTTTGATATTGTCTAAATGAACCCCGCCGGTTGGCATCAATGGAATCTGTGGCAGCGGACCTTGGATATCCTTAATATAGCCCGGTCCCATAATGTTGGCTGGAAAGACTTTAATTAAATCTGCTCCGTGTTCATAAGCCGTCAAAATTTCCGTTGGTGTCATCGCACCAGGGATACTAACAACGCCATACCGCTTCGTCACCCGAATCGTCTCTGTATTAACGGTGGGTGCAAATACAAATTGAGCTCCTGCCATAATCGTTGCTCGAGCTGTTTCCGGGTCAAGCACCGTTCCGGCACCCACAACCACCTCATTACCTAATTCAGAAGATACCCGTTCAATAAGTGACAATACATTAGGTGTTTCCGCTGTAATCTCAAGCACCTTCACACCACCTGCACTTAAGGCCTTGGCGATCGATAGAACGTCTTCTTCTTTGGCTCCGCGAATCACAGCAACTAATTGATGTTGCTTAATAAGTTCTAATGTATTCATAATACCTGCCACCATCCTTTATCGTTTAACATCATCTTGAGTCGAACCGTTAATAAACGTTAACAGCCTATCCTTTTCAGGCAGTCCTTCAACATCACCGCTCACCATTGTGACAATAGCGCCGACGGCATTCGCTCGTTGAACTGCTTTTTCTAAGTCCAATCCGTCAAGCAACCCAGATATAAATCCGGCTGCGAAACCATCGCCCGCACCTACTGGATCAACGACTTGATCAACAGGAAAGCCTTGTACAAACCCTTGTTTTTCTTCTGCAGCATAGTAAGCACCTTGTTTTCCTAGTTTAATAACGGTCGTTTTAGCACCATGGTCATTAAAGCGCTGAGCCATGGTCTCTGGATCACTGACATCAAATAAAAACTTGCCTTCATCAATCCCAGGTAAAACAATATCAGCCTTGGCAGCTAGTTCAAGCAATACACGTTTGGCCTCGCTCTCTGACCATAGTTTCCGCCGTAAATTGGGATCAAAAACAATCGGAACGTCATTTTGTTTGGCAAGGTCCATCGCTTTAATAACGGTTTCATAACAATTTTTACTAAGTGCAGGCGTAATACCTGTGATATGTAAGTATTTGGATTGAGCAATATAAGATTCATTAAGATGAATTTGCTCCATCCGGCTGGCTGCTGAATCTTTTCGATAATATTTCACATTAAATTCATTAGCTGTCAACCGTTCTTTAAAATAAAGACCTGTTGAGGCCTCCGTGTCGAACGTAACTTGGCTCGTGTCAACGCCTTCACCGCGGATGAAAGCGAGCACTTTTTTTCCTAATTCATCGTCACCGAGCCGGCTCATCCACCCGGCATTATGACCAAGTCTCGCAAGACCAATAGCAACATTAGACTCAGCGCCGCCAACCTTTGCTGAAAACTGGTTGGCATAACGCATCATTCCGCCAGTATTCGGCGTGAATAAAACCATCGTTTCCCCTAAAGTTATAACGTCCATGTTCGGTTGTCCCTCCTTAATTTTATTGTACCAAAAACCGTCTATGAGCATAAGAGAGCATTATTATTTAATTATAGATACCCCTTACTGGGACAAGTGCGTTCCTAAATTCTTTGTTTGCGGGACAGAATCTTTACAATACGGGACAGCCGCGGGACAAAGCGCCCCCAATGGAACAATACTCTCTTGAGATAAATAAAAGGCTGTCCATCACTGGACAGCCTCATCCTTCTTTAGTTATCTTCCCTTTTCGCGGCTTTGACTTCAGCCCGGCGGTACCCACCGGCAATGTCAGCGGCTTTAAAATCTTGATTGTAATGAACTTCTTTGGCATCTGATACCTGTTGATTTTTGCGACTTATAGGTTGGTATTGTGTTTGTTTACCTGGCATTTGAATCACCCTTTAAATGACTTTTTGCTTCTAATAAGGCTTTTCCCGCGCACAGATTCCCTTAAACATGACTCATAGAAGAATATTTACTAAATTGAATTAATAGCTGATAATAGTAAACATCACTGCTATAAAAAAAAGAATCCTTACCTGCGTCGCGACGTAGTCAAAATGATTATTAAGGGAGCCCTTCCCCGCTTCGCTAAGGACTACCTTATCATTTTAGCAGGGAAGGAAACGTCGGCTAAAAACCGTAACGTCCTGTTACGAACGCCGACGCTAGCACATCCTGTGCGTCGCGACGTAGTCAAAATGATTATTAAGGGAGAGGGAGTGTAGAAAAATTGGATGGAACGTTAATTAATTCCGATGACACCTGGTTACTTTGGGCTTTTTTGGCTGGATGGGCAGCGGCAAGTATCTATCTTGAACAAAAGTACAAGTGGGCCGCTAAAATGACAGGCGCCATCATTGCTTTGCTTGGAGCCTTGATTCTCGCTAATTTGAAGGTAATTCCGACATCAGCACCGGCCTATGATGCTGTGTGGACTTACGTCATCCCACTTGCCATTCCCCTGTTGTTATTCCAAGCGAATTTGAAAAAGATATGGAATGACAGTGGTAAATTATTGATCACCTTCCTGATTAGTGCTTGCGGAACTGTTATTGGTGCTTACATCGCTTTCTTTGCTTTACAAGATGCTATTCCTCATTTAGATAAAATAGGTTCCATGGAAACAGGCTCCTACATAGGCGGTGGCGTCAATTTTGCTGCTTTAGCCGGAAAGCTCCAAGCGCCAGGAGAATTAGCGTCTTCAGCCATCGTTGCTGATAATTTATTAATGGCACTCTATTTCTTTGTACTGATTATCATGCCAACCCTAACCTTCTTTCGTAAAAAATATCGGACACCTTATATTGATGAACAGAGCAGTAATGATAAAGGTGATAAGGAAGCGGCCTCCTATTGGAGACGTAACGATATTAGTTTAAAAGATATCGCAATGGCTAGTGGAAGCGCCTTTTTCCTTGTTGCTGTGTCATTCAAAATCGCTGAACTGTTTGATCATTGGATCCCTTCCGGAAACGATGTCGGGTTTTTCTTTAACGTGTTGAATGGGTTATTTGGCGATAACTATCTTATGCTGACGACTATCACCGTTCTTGCCGTCACCTTCTTCAACTCATTTTTCGAACGCATTCATGGTGCGCAAGAAATTGGCACTTATTTAATCTACATTTTCTTTGTCGTGATTGGCGTCCCTGCCTCGCTGCCCTTGCTTATTAACAATGCACCGCTATTACTTGTTTTTGTAGCCATTATTGTTTGTTTTAATATGCTGGTGACCTTTGGCGTCGGGCGTTTCTTCCATTTTAGCCTTGAAGAAATGATTCTTGCGAGCAATGCCAGCGTTGGTGGACCGACAACTGCAGCAGCTTTCGCTATTGCGAAGGGTTGGACTCAACTCATTGTGCCTATCATGCTTGTAGGGACACTTGGTTATATTATTGGTAATTATATCGGCAGTATCATGTATTACGTCTTCCAGTCTATGTAACGGACCCATGTCGAGTGGGTTGCCTAGTATAGCCGTCCTAATTATATGAATCATAACTTATGAGGTGAATGATATGAATCGTGGCATCATAACAGCGCTTTCTGCCATTGGCATTGCTCAGGGACTGAAAGTTTTCACAGAAAAGCAAAAGACAGGGAATTGGGATTGGCGGTCCGTTCAACAATCGGGTGGCATGCCGAGTTCCCATTCGGCTGGGGTGTCTTCTCTGGCAGCCTACGTGGCATCCCGACGCGGCCCAGCATCCATTGAAACCGCAATATCCGTGATCTTTGGGGTCATTGTCATGTACGACGCTCAAGGGATTCGCCGTCATACCGGCGAAATTGCCAAGCTCGTCAATGACCTTGATGCTGATATTGAACGATTATCGGGGTATGCAGGCTCATCGTTAAATCATGTGAAACGAGAACAGGAATTAAATGAACTATTGGGACATCAACCGATTGAAGTGACGGTGGGGGCTATGCTAGGCACAGGTATCGGCTGGTTGAGCAGTAAATGGAATGAATGACTAAGAATGATTGGTAATCTTCCTTCCTCTTGTGATCATGCTCCGCAGGCCTTATACTATTTACAGTGCTAACAGAAAGCGGAGAGGATCACATGGCCCAACAAACTTTACTATTAGTCGACGGTTTTAACCTATTAAGCCGCGGCTATTTTGCCACATCCTATGGCAAAACCGAAGATCAATTATATCGCAACAGCCAAGGTTTATATACCGGTGGTTTACGCGTCTTTTTACAAAAATTGTTCGCGCTCATCAATCAATATGAAACCACCCATGTGGCCATCGCTTGGGATGTGAAACGAGAAGAAACCGATCGAAGACAGAATTATGCATTCTACAAAGCCACCCGGGGTGAACTGCCTGAACCGTTGATCGAGCAGTATCATAGTTGTAAAACAACGCTCGAACGAATGGGAATTAAACAAATCTTTGTCCCGCAATTTGAAGCTGATGACGTGATCGGGGCTTTGGCAAAAAAATGGTCTCTTGAAACGAATGGACCGTGCTACATCTATAGTAATGACCGTGATTTATTTCAATTACTCGATGAACGGACATCGCAAATTATTGTCAGTCAGAAAAAAGAACGCTGCTACACCCTTCAGCATTTTCACAATGATTATGCGATTGAACCGTATCAGTGGGTAGATGTGAAGGCTCTGTTAGGTGACAAGAGTGATAACTTACCGGGTTGCCCTGGCGTTGGGGAGAAGTCTGCGTTACCTTTAATCCAGCAATACGGTTCTTTGGAATCGATCTATGAATCCATTGGTGAATTAGATCCCAAGTTTAATCGTTATAAAAATAAATTAATCGACGGGCGTGAATCCGCAACGATAAGTAAAGATCTTGCACAAATCATTTGTGACATTCCTGACCTTGACAGGTTATCTATCAACCAATTGCAATGGATGATGGCTGAGAACGTGGTTGCCGCGGAACTCGATTCACTTGAAATAAGAATCAATTATCGCATTCCCCATTTCCACTCAACGCTCACATGACAATGGATGTCTCAATCAACATGAGACATCCATTATTTTTAGAAAATATCCAACTGTTTAATTCGCTGAACGGCTTCGAGAAGCCGTTCTTCACTATCCAAGAGTCCGACCCTAACATAACCTTCACCCTGTTCTCCGAAACCCACACCAGGTGCAACGACAACATGGGCTTGTTCAAGTAACACATCAGCAAATGCTTCAGAGGAATAACCATTAGGCACAGGGAGCCAGGCAAAAAATGAGCCTTGAGGAGCCCGGACCTCCCATCCGATATCTCTTAAGCCATTGATAAACGCATCCCGTCGGTCTTGGTAAATTGCAATCAGATCTTGGACACACTGCTGCGGACCTAACAGCGCTTCCTGAGCGGCCTCCTGAACAGCCCCAAACAAACTGACATTAAAATGATCTTGAATCAATTCTAGAGACTCTATCACACTAGCATTGCCAACGGCAAATCCGACACGCCATCCGGCCATGTTATACGTCTTTGACAGGGTATACATCTCGACTCCAATATTTTTGGCCCCGTCTGTTTGCAAAAAACTTACAGGCTTTTCGCCATCATAAGCCAGTGCACCGTAAGCAAAATCATGAACCACACAAATATCATGTTTCTCGGCAATATCGACAGTCTTACGGAAAAAATCCGCTGTAGCGGTTGCGGCGGTTGGATTATTCGGATAGTTTAAAAACATTAACTGACTATTATTCAGCACCTCGGTTGGAAGCTCTGTATAATCAGGTAAAAATCCGTTCGCTTCTTTAAGTGGCATCATCGCCATCTCTGCCCCCGCCAATGCAAGGCCTGACCAATAATCCGGATAGCCTGGATCAGGCACGAGTGCGGTATCCCCTTCATTCAATAAACACTGACTGATTTCCACAAGACCTGCTTTGGCCCCGAATAGAATCGCAACCTCTGTTTCCGGATCAATGTCAACGTCATATTCTCGTTTATAAAATTGGGCGACCGCCTCTTTAAAAAAACGATAACCTTGAAACGGGGAATATCTATGATATTTCGGTTTGGCTACCGCTTGTTGCATCGCATCAACAATATGCGGCGGTGTCGGTAAATCCGGACTCCCCTGTCCTAGGTTAATTACATTATGTCCCTCAGCGCTGAGAGCGGCTGCCTTTTTAGTCAATTTAGCAAAAAACTGTTCTGGCAGACGATTTAACGCATCCGATCTGGCAAATGATTTCACGACTAACACACCCATTTCAGTATTTTCAGAATAACAATCTTTAACTATTAATCTTAGAGGGGATCTTTTACATTGTAAAGACCCTAGCACAAGAACAAAACTTGAAACGTAACATAAGTAAATAGTAAACGCCTAAAGGATGGATGAGGCATGAGCAAAAAAGTTCTGTTTTTTGGTGATCCCGGCATTGATGACGCAATAGCCCTTATTTACGCTCATTTTAACGATGACATTGATATTGTCGGCATTGTTGCTGAATATGGCAATGTATCAAAGGAAAAAGCTACGGAGAACATCCGCTATCTTTTACAACGTGTCGGACGCACAGATATTAAAATATTCGGTGGTGCTGAGCGACCGCTAACTGGAGAGACACCCTATTTTTATCCTGAAGTTCACGGTGTCGAAGGCTTAGGATATGTATCACCACCGGGACCTCCAGAAGCATTTGAAAATTTCTTCAATGTTGTTGATCTCATTAAACAATACCAAGATGAGATCATCATTGTCAGTACCGGCCGGCCAACCTCACTCGCTACACTATTTATCCTTTATAAAAACTTGATGACCCATATCAAATCTTTTTATATTATGGGCGGGGCGTTCTTCTTCCCAGGTAATGTCACCCCTGTCTCCGAAGCCAATTTTCATGGGGATCCAGTTGCCGCTGATATCGTCTTAAGATATGCCCAAAATGTATATCTCTATCCACTTAATGTTACCCACTATGCTGTTGTCACCCCAGAAATGGTCAATATCATTAACGATGCGGGCAAATCAGATCTCATAAAACCGATGATGGATTACTATTATTACAACTTTTATCAGGAAAAGTATCCAGCATTACAAGGCGCCCCTGTCCACGACTTACTGACCTTAATGGCCGTTCTCGGTAAAGATATGTTTCAATATAGTGAGTCGAAAGTCGTTGTTGATCAGTCAGAAGGGGCGACACGCGGTCAAAGTATCGGCAATTTTCGGCCTGAGGATCTATTAAAAGAATATGATTATCCTGTGCACCGCATTGCTTTTCGTTTTGACTATACTCAGTTTTATCGTGAATTGATGACAACACTGACTTAATCTACGAGGAGGCCTCAACCATTATGATTGATTTTTTGCGTCAACTTGGTCAAAATAACCATTATGGTCAAATGTATCTCGCTCTAATGGAAGGATGAATACCCTTGTTTAACGGACCTATACTTTTTTTACTCCTGCTATTAATCATTGGTTTTATCGCGAAAAATCAATCTCTGATGATTGCGGTCGGTTTTTTGTTAGTGATAAAAATCATTGGATTGGACGATAAAATTTTCCCCTACTTTCAGTCGAAGGGCATCAAATGGGGCGTGACTATTATCACCATTGCTGTTCTGGTCCCTATAGCCACGGGGGAAATTGGTTTTAAACAGATGGGAGACGCCTTAAGGTCCTATTCAGCATGGATTGCGCTTGGTTCAGGTGTCATTGTTTCGCTCATTGCCCGTAACGGGTTGACGCTGCTGGCTGATGACCCGCACATAACAACGGCACTTGTTATGGGAACAGTCTTAGCGGTTGCCTTGCTTAACGGTGTCCCCGTCGGCCCCTTGATTGGCGCCGGCATCGCTTATTTGGCAATACGACTCGTTCAGTTGATGGCCTAAAACAATTGAAGTGTTCCATTGACTTCATATCCTAAATCTCTTAAGCTTGCTATGGTACTTATATTCGTCCGAAAAATCAACTGGAGGATTTTCAATATATGCTTAATGTTAGTAACGTCAGTTTACAATACGGTGATCGCAAACTCTTTGAAGATGTCAATATCAAATTTACGCCCGGTAATTGTTACGGTCTCATCGGTGCCAATGGCTCAGGAAAATCAACATTCCTGAAAATTCTCTCTGGAGAGATCGAGCCGCAAACGGGTGAGGTCCATCTTGATCCAAGCGAACGCCTCGCTGTTTTAAAACAAAACCACTTTGAATATGACGAATATAATGTGATACAAACCGTGATTATGGGACATGATCGGCTCTATCAGATTATGCAGGAAAAAGACGCGCTTTATATGAAAGGTGATTTCACTGAAGAAGACGGCATGAAAGTCGCTGAACTTGAAGGTGAATTCGCTGAATTAAATGGTTGGGAAGCGGAATCCGATGCTGCCGTGCTGCTCAAAGGCCTCGGCATTGATGAAGATCTGCAAAACAGGCAAATGGCGGAATTGACCGGTGATCAGAAAGTAAAAGTGCTTTTAGCACAAGCTTTATTCGGTAATCCTGATATCTTATTGCTTGATGAACCGACGAACCACTTGGATATTAATGCGATTCAATGGTTAGAAGAATTCCTGATTAATTTTGAGAATACCGTGATTGTTGTTTCGCACGACCGCCATTTCCTTAACAAAGTGTGTACGCAGATCGCTGATTTGGATTACGGAAAAATTGAAATTTATGTAGGTAACTATGACTTCTGGTATGAGTCAAGCCAATTAGCTAATAAAATGGCGAAGGAAAGAAACGATAAAAAAGAACAGAAAGTCAAAGAACTGAAAGAGTTTATCGCCCGATTCAGCGCGAATGCATCAAAATCCAAACAAGCAACATCGCGGAAAAAACAACTTGAGAAAATCACGTTAGATGACATTAAACCATCATCTCGTCGCTTCCCTTATGTCGCGTTCAAACCGGATCGCGAAATCGGAAACGATGTCTTACAGGTTGAGGGGCTAACAAAAACTATAGATGGTGAAAAAGTCCTTAATAATATCAGTTTTACGATGAACAAGGATGATAAAATTGCGCTCGTTGGCCAAAATGAAATTGCCAAAACGACACTTCTCCAAATTTTAATGGGAGAAATCGAACCCGATGCCGGAACGTTTAAATGGGGCGTGACGACATCACAGTCCTATTTTCCAAAAGATAACTCAGCTTACTTTGATCATAGCGACTTAAATTTAGTCGATTGGCTGCGGCAATATTCACCCGAGGATCAAACTGAAACCTTTATTAGAGGCTTCCTCGGTCGGATGTTATTCTCCGGTGAGGAAGCACTCAAAAAAGCCAATGTCCTCTCCGGTGGTGAAAAAGTGCGTTGCATGTTATCAAAAATGATGCTAACAAACGCGAATGTTCTTTTGCTTGATGAACCGACCAACCACCTGGATCTAGAGTCCATTACAGCGCTGAACAACGGCTTAATTAGTTTCAAGGGATCGATTATTTTCGCTTCCCATGACCATCAATTCGTGCAAACCTTAGCCAATCGAATCATCGAGATCACTCCTAACGGGATCATTGATAAAGAAATGAGCTACGATGAATACTTGGAAGATGAAACCGTTCAAAAGCAGGTTGCCGAATTGAATCAATAATATGAATCATACCGGGTCCCTTTCATACATGGGGGGCTCGCTTTTTATATTGTGCTAAATACATGAAATAAACCTGATTCAACACGAATGACCAAAAAGAGCTGAAACTTTTTGATAACGTCGTCGTATAAAGAATAGAATGATGAAAAGACATCAGGAGGGCAATATATGATCACAACCGGCATCATCATGATTGCCATGAGCTCAGTGTTAGGATTTTTAGTGATTCCAGCGTTGACATTGTCGGTAATCATGACCGTTATCATGTTTATATTTTCTATTTCAGCCGGCATCATTGGATCTATATTGGTCTTTGCCGGTGTCTTACGCGATCGTCTAAAAGAAAAGGAGGAGGATGATCAAAATGATTATAGTCAATACTGAAACCGTCCCTGGAGAGAACATTGAAGAAGCTTTAGGTGTTGTGAGAGGGAATGTAGTGCAAGCCAAGAACGTTGGCAAGGATATCGTGGCTGGTTTCCGTCAATTAGTGGGCGGTGAGATTAGAGAGTATAGTGACCTTATGTCAGATGCACGAAAAAAAGCGACTCATATTATGGTGCAAGAAGCGGAAAAAATGAATGCTGATGCCGTTGTGAACGTTCGATTTGTTACGTCTCAGGTGATGTCAGGTGCATCGGAATTAATGGTCTACGGCACCGCCGTAACACTGTCAAAATAAGTTATCAAAGCTAATAAAATGATGACATTGTTTTTATCATTTTCCCTTTATAAAAAGACCGTTGGCACTGGGCCAGCGGTCTTTTTATGCTTATCTTTGAAACGATACGGATTCTTTGCTATGACCAATAGATATGGCTGTGTGCTGCGGTTGCGTTTGCGCCATCACGGCTCCATTTCGAATCGAATAAAGCACCGATGCCTGACGGCGAACGGCCTCATACTCATCATTAGCGTTTAGAATGATAACGTTGGCTGGTTTGCCTTCTTGGATGCCATACTCATCCTCAATATGCATCGTCTTTGCACTATTGATTGTGATAAGATCAACGGCATCTTTGATTTGTTCATACCCCATCAGCTGACAGACGTGAATACCCATATGAAGCACTTGTAGCATATTTCCGGTTCCCAGCGGATACCAAGGGTCAAAGATATCATCATGACCAAAGCAGACGTTCAGCCCTTCATCAAGCATCTCTTTTACGCGCGTGATGCCGCGTCGTTTTGGATAGTCATCAAAGCGGCCTTGCAAGTGAATGTTGACCAATGGATTAGCAACTAAATTGATCCCCGAGAGCTTCAATAACCGGAAAAGCTTCGACGTGTAAGCCCCATTATAAGAATGCATCGCTGTTGTATGGCTGGCTGTCACCCGATCACCCATACCTAGACGATAGGCTTCAGCAGCGACAACCTCAATAAATCGGGATTGTTCGTCATCAATCTCATCACAATGAATATCGATCAGACGATCATATTTTGCAGCCAGTTCAAATACTTTTTTCATCGATTCAACCCCGTACTCCCGCGTGAATTCAAAGTGGGGAATGCCGCCAACAGCGTCTGCACCTAGGCGCAGGGCCTCTTCCAATAATTCAGCACCCTTGGGATAAGAGAGAATCCCTTCTTGTGGAAATGCAACGATCTGCACATTAATATAAGGTGCCATATCCCGTTTTACTTCCAACAACGCTTTTAATGCCGTTAACTCGGGATCCGTAACATCAACATGTGTGCGAACGTGTTGGATGCCTTGGGCTATTTGCCATTTCAAGGCTTGAATGGCCCGTTTTTTCACATCTTCATTTGTTAATGACTGTTTTCTTTCTGACCAACGCTGAATGCCTTCAAATAACGTACCACTCTGATTCCACTCCGGTTCACCTGCCGTTAACGTCGTATCAAGATGAATGTGCGGCTCAACAAATGGTGGCAAAACAAGGTTCCCTCCAGCTTCTAAAATCTCATCATGGGAGGTGGTTAGATTTTGCCCAATTGTTTCAATAATACCGTTATTAATAACAAGATCCCAAAGACCCTTTCGGCCCCGTAGTGTAGCGTTCTTAATGATCATAAGTCCGTTGCCTCTCCTTTTTCTGTTACCTGCGTCGTTGCGCGAGTCAGCGTATGACTCAATAGCGTAATAATAGTATGTGGAACCGCCGCGCCAAGAATCGCATTGATCGGCGGCAGGCCTGGAGCCCACTGTGCCAATCCAAATCCACTTATCCAAGCGACCATCGCCGGCCAATGAAACGTTCTAAATGTCATCTTATGAAGCATAGGGTAATGGCCCCGCCTGACAATAAAATAGTCTGCAAGAATAATAGCGCCAATCGGTGGTAAAGCTGATCCAAGAAACGTTAACCAGTCAACAAAATGATTGTATAACCACATCGCGAGTAGCGTGCCAATAACGCCATTAAAAATAACCATTTTCTTCTTCGTGATTTTCGTGATGTTGGAAAACCCGAGACTTGAGGCATATAACGCATTATCATTGGTCGTCCATATATTCAAGCCTAGCACAAGAACAGCTGGAATAATCAACCCTTGTGTGAACATCACTTCAGAAATATCTGACTGACCCGTCGCCATTGCCCCAACGGCTCCAAAAATGAACATTAATGAATTGCCGATAAAAAAAGCAATGAGTGTGGTGATAACCCCTGTCCACTTGGATTTCGCAAACCGGGCAAAGTCTGGTGTTAACGTGCCGCCGCTTGCAAATGAGCCGATACAGATCGTTAAGGCAACCGCGATTGATAGGGTTTCATCTGGTTGATAAGCCATAAGCCCATCCATACCACCGACACGATCCCCTGCCTTCAAGACGGAATAACTCCCAAGAATCGTGATGGCCGGAACAGCTATGAAGCTAACAATGGTAAGAGCTTTCATGCCATAATAGGCGGTTGCCGTCATAAGCAATCCTACTAATAGTATCAAAAATGTGGTATTCATGCCCGTCGCTTGATGCACCGGAAAAGCAAACATGGCGCAACCGACACCAAACCAACCAACTTGGGTCGCCCCCAGCATAAATGAGGCAAGATAGGACCCTTTTTCTCCAAACGCATAACGTGCCAATAAATGCGTTGATAGGCCGGTGGCTGCGGCAATATAACTTAAAAATCCTGTATACGCGCCAAGAATAAGATTACCTGCCAAAACAATCCATATAAATTGTATGAATGTTAATCCAGCACCCAGGTCACCTCCGGACCACATACTCGCAGAAAAAAACGTAAATCCAAGCATAACAACGAACATCTTCCAAAAGCCATGACGATTTTGCGTCGGAACCGCCTGAAACGTATAGTCTTGATCAACATATGATTGCTTCATATAGTCAATCCCTCCAGTTTACAAATAGTTTATTTGAAACTGGCACCCAAAAAAAACTTCTTGTCACACTTACTGACAAGAAGTTTGAGCAAGAACGTCTGTGCGAAAAACCAATATCGCATTAAGCATTCTTTCCGTCCGACCTTGTCAGCCTCACTGGACTGCATTTAAAGGTGCCATGTATTCAACTGTTATTATAGTGCATTATATCAAGGCAAATGTCAATGCTGCTTTTCTATTTGTAAAAATTTTACTTTATTCCATTCATCCTTCCGCTACATATTTCTATGGGTTATAATAAAGTTATAAAAGTCGAAAGGAGGTCTAACCATGGTGAATCATGACGATGTTACACTAGGCGACGTTCTCCACGCAGTCCAACAAACCCATGCTCAAGTAACAGCGTTAGACAAAACAGTCAAAAGTCTGGATCAAAAAGTTGAAAGTTTGGACCAAAGAGTTGAGCACTTGGACCAAAGGGTTGGGCACTTGGAAAACAAATTTGAGAACCTAGACAACAAATTTGAATCATTCAAGACGGAAACTAAAGAACGTTTTGACAAAATCGAACCCATGATTGATGACACCCACACTAATATCGAAGTCCTCGTTAAAGAAAATTGGCAGAATAAAACATCCATCCTTAAAATTAAAAAGAAGATTGGCATGGAATAACGAATGCATCGAACCAATCTTCTTAATCCTCTTTTTTATTCAATTCATTAACCGCGATCCTGCACCCGATTGGAGCGGTTCAAGATTTTTCCGAGAACAACTACCAAAATAGCAAAGACAATCGGTAAGATCACATGAAGATGCAGATGTAGACCTTCAATAAAGCCTCCGACAGCTTTATCCTTCAACATCATTTCTCCGGCAGTATAGCCTAATAATGCCGCCCCTATAATAACAATAATCGGAAATTTGTCCATTAACGTCATTAAGAGCTGACTACACCAAATAATTAAAGGAATGCTAACTGCCAGTCCAATGATAATCAACACAATATTGCCGTTAGCTGCACCGGCGACAGCGACAACATTATCCAAGCTCATAATCAAATCAGCCACAATGATCGTTCGAATCGCTCCAAACAAATTCGAGCTGCCCTCAATATCTTCATTATCATCACCTTTAAGTAAATCAACGGCGATATAAAGGAGCAGCAAACCTCCAACAAAATTTAAAAGCGGAATTTGCAGCAAATAAACAGCCACAAAAGTTAAAACAATCCGCAAAGCAATGGCACCAAAACTACCATAGAATACGGCTTTTTTCTGATACTTTTCATCAAGATTGCGGCATGCTAAAGCAATAACCACAGCGTTATCACCGCTTAAAATAATATTGATCAGAATAATTTCCAATAACCCTATAATGATACCACTGTCCATATCTGTCGTTCCCCTCTTTTTCCTGTAAAACACAAAATCCGATTTATATTGTAATCGTTTTCTAGGATTAAGTAAAACAATTAAAAGTCTTAATTGTGATTCATTCTGGAACCATAAAGGAAGCTAGGGTAACCCCCAGCTTCCTCATCCATCACTCTTTATTGTCTAAATTTAGCTTTGCTAGTTGGTCAGCTAGTGCCGTATTCACCGGCTCGTCATCTTGTTTTTTAAGATAATTTTTCACATCATGCTTGGAGGCTTTTGTCTTCTCTTTCTTCTTCCGCTCATTAAACGTTGATAATTTTTCGCGGTGACCGCATTGGCACACGAACATTTGCCCTTCTCCATGCCCATGAAGTTCGAGTTTCTTTTTACAATTAGGGCAGCGCGCATTCGTGATTTTCATTTTATTTTGCCGGTAGCCGCATTCACGGTCTTGGCAGACGAGCATTTTTCCTTTTTTATTGTTGACTTCAAGCATGAATTTTCCGCATTCCGGACAGCGTGTGCCTGTTTTATTTTGATGCTTAAAGGTCTTGTCACTGTCTTTGATTTCATTAACCGCATCTTTTGTATAACCTTTAATTTCATCCATAAATGTGTTCTGATTAAGCGATCCGTTGGCAATCGATTCTAACTTCTGCTCCCATTCGGCGGTTAATACGGGTGATTTTAAGTCCTCCGGAACAAGCTCCAGCAGTTGCTTTCCTTTCGATGTGATCGAAATCCCAGTGCCTTTTTCCTCGATCAAAAAACTATTATACAGTTTATCGATGATATCCGCTCTAGTTGCCACTGTACCAAGTCCACCGGTTTGTCCTATCGTTTTCTTAAGATCTTTGTTGTCACTTTCCATATACTTAATGGGATTTTCCATGGCTTGGAGGAGCGTCCCTTCATTAAAGGGCTTCGGTGGCTTGGTTTCACCAGCTGTCTTCGTAACCGCTTGAACATTCAAGCTTTCACCCTTTTTGATGTCAGGTAAATGTTGATCCTCTGAGGATTCACCGGACTCATCATCAAGGTTTTGATCATAGACTTCTTTCCAACCGGAAGTGATCACCCGTTTACCTTTAGCCGTAAAGGTTTCGTCACCAATTTTGGCGACAATCGTTGTCTGCTCGTATTCATGCGGCGGATACAAAATAGCCAAGAAGCGCTTCACGATCAGATCATAGATTTTTTGTTCTTTGTCACTCAAGTCACTCAATAATGCCGGTTGTTCCGTCGGTATAATCGCATGGTGATCCGACACTTTTTTGTCATCCACAAACGCTTTTGTTGGTTTGATCGGACGCTTCAAGGCCTTGGCAGCCGCTTTCCGGTACGGCCCGATATTACAGGCCCCAATTCGATCCTTAAGGGTTCCGACCATATCCGATGAAAGATGCCGTGAATCCGTACGTGGGTATGTGACGAGTTTGTGCTGCTCATACAACCGCTGCATGGTTGATAACGTGTCTTTCGCGGACATGCCGAAAAACTTGTGCGCATCACGCTGCAAATTGGTTAAGTCATAGAGCTGCGGGGCGTAGCTTTTTTTGGCATTTTTATTGACGTCGGTCACGGTGGCCTGTTGATTTTGAACAGCTTTTATGATCCTATCACATTTGCTCTCATCAAAAATCCGGGTATTATTTTTGGCATCTTGCCAAGTGAGTTGGATTCGATCCGTCTTAGCCGTGATACCGTAATAAGGTTTCGGCGTAAACTGTTTAATTTCCTCTTCACGTTTAGCAATCATCCGTAAAGTCGGCGTTTGCACCCGTCCACAAGATAATGATGCATTATATTTTGTTGTTAATGCCCGGGACGCATTTAGGCCGACATACCAGTCCGCTTCAGCCCGGGCGACCGCAGCCCGGTAAAGGTTGTCATACGCTTTCCCGCTTTTAATATGTTTGAACCCGTCTTTAATCGCCTTATCCGTGACCGATGAGATCCACAGTCGTTTGATCGGCTTCTTAACACGCGCTTTTTCAATGATCCACCTGGCAACGAGCTCACCTTCACGCCCCGCATCAGTGGCAATCACAATGTCACTCACATCTTTCCGATGCATTTGTGCTTTGACCGTACTGAATTGTTTGCCGCTTTTCTTAATGACGACGAGTTTGAGCTGGGAAGGCAGCATCGGCAAATCATCAAGCCGCCATGTTTTATACTGATCATCGTATACCTCAGGATCAGCCAAGGTGACTAAATGGCCTAAAGCCCAAGTGACGATATAGTTATCCCCTTCTAAAAAACCGTTGCCTTTTTTCTTGCAGTTTAAGACACGTGCAATATCGCGGCCAACGGAAGGCTTTTCTGCTAATACTAACGATTTTCCCATAAAAAAATCCTTTCAAGTTCACTATACTATCATTCATTATAACATCCTTTGGTTCATGGATACTATAATGAAGGCTGTTCTAGCTGAAATGCTTGGGCAAGACATTGATAGGAATACCTTTTCGATGCAGGATCATGGATATTAGTGATGATCATGAATTCATCGGTTTGGTATGTTTCTTGCAATGTGAGAATGTTCGCTTTAACTTGGTCAGGCGTTCCAACAATCATCCGTCTCCGATTCTTTTCAATACGAATGCGATCTTGCTCTGTGTAGGGATAGCTTTGAGCTTGTTCAACTGTGGGAATCCCCTTCTTCTCACCTTTTTCAATTTGCAGTAACCACAGATCCTGACTGGTCGCCAAACGCTCAGCTTCTGCCTCTGTATCCGCACAGACGACGAATACGCATACACAGGTTTGTGGTTCTTTTAAAAAATCAGAAGCCTGAAATGACGCACGATAATTGGCCAACGCTTCTTCCCCCTGATCGGGATTGATGAAATGACCGAACGTTAATCCTAACCCGAGGTCTGCAGCTGTTTGGGCACTGCCAAGCCCGACACCAAGCAGCCATGGATACGGCCCGTTTTCACTGACCGGCGTTGCCGTCACGCCATAATAAGGATGATCATCAGGCAGGTTATCTTTTAAAAAATAAGTGACATCTTGAACTTGTCCGGGAAAATCATTGAGACTTTTTCGAACACCGTCGGTTAGCGCCCTCCGTGTTTTCAAGTTACCGCCTGGAGAGCGCCCCATCCCCAAATCAATGCGGCCAGGATGAAGGTTGCTTAACACTCGAAAATTTTCAACCACTTTATAAGGACTATACTGCGGCAAAAGCACACCACCTGACCCCACTAACATTGAATGGGTATGAGCGGCAATTTGTCCGATTAAAATTTCCGGTGAAGAACCCGCAAGACCTTCAATATTGTGGTGTTCAGCCACCCAGTATCGGGTATACCCCAATCGCTCAGTGAGTTGAGCTAAGTCTACGGTCTGTTGTAAAGCATCTTGTGGCGAGGAACCCTCGGGTACAGCTGATTGATCGAGGACACTTAATTTGATCATGATGCTATCTCCTTAAATTGAGTTTGTTTGTCTCCAAATAATATGTGGCCATAAAAAAGGCTTTCACTGTAAAAAGTTGTGTGATTGCTCCAGCATGGATCATGTTCTCGACTTCATCGAAATTAAAAAGGTTAATGTCTATTTCCTCAGTATCATCCAAGAATTGCTCAGACGTTGTCATTGCTCCTGTAATGAGATAAGTGGTCACAGTATTATCTTGGATCGCCGGATTGACCTTGGATTCACTGAGTAGAATAGGTTCTGAAGACGAAGTCATTCCCGTTTCCTCTTTAACTTCTCTGACAATCGCTTGTTGTTGCGATTCACCTCGCTCAGCTTTTCCGGCTGGAATCTCAAGAAAAAAATCTCTTGCCGCATGACGGTACTGATTGACCAATACGATTTGACCTTTAGTCGTTATAACAATGGCATTCACCCAGTTCGGATATTCATGAACATAATAATCCTCTATCACCTTCCCATTGGGTAGCTCGCATGTTTCTTTTCTTAAGTTACCGAAGGGCGTTTGGTAAATGTAATTAGACGCGATGGTCTTCCATTTTTGCATCAAATATCCCCCATTTTTTTTAGACTCATTCATAAACTAAGACTATCACTTCGCCCCATTTTTTGGAACTCTTTTTTGCAACCATGTAAAAAGGAGTTTTCCCCATTTGAGAAAACCCCTTAAAACCTTATTTATTGCGGTGCTGGTGACTTTTCTGTTCGACCGCTATTCGTTAACCAACGGTGCTGAATGTGTTCCCCTATGCCCAGTACAACAGCAGTCAAGACTGCGCCGAAAAACGTCACTTCGATGACGTCAAATAGCCATGCACCAAAGTAAACGATGACCGTTGCCGCCACAAAGTCGGCTATCGTACTGGTCCATACTGTATCTTCCGTAAGCATCATCACTTCCATCAGATGTCCGACAACCGCCACAATCAATCCAAGAACAATGGGCTGAAGCAAGTTGGCAAAATCAACATTTGGGAAGATCCATCCTGATAAGATCACAGCTATAGGACAAACAATGACCTTTGTGATCAATCCAGTCATTTTTAATACCTCCTTTTAGGAAGTATTGTTTGTCCAATACTATAAAATATGGGTGGGAAAAACAGGATTAAA
Source organism: Tuberibacillus sp. Marseille-P3662 (assembly GCF_900178005.1). Taxonomy (NCBI): domain Bacteria; kingdom Bacillati; phylum Bacillota; class Bacilli; order Caryophanales; family Sporolactobacillaceae; genus Tuberibacillus; species Tuberibacillus sp. Marseille-P3662. The sequence goes on from NZ_FXBS01000006.1 coordinate 1,993,093, forward strand.
CGGTATTACACATATAGCACAATCGCAAAAAAGTGTAACGCGGAACCCGCTAAAACAAACACATGCCAAACCGCATGATGATAAGGAAAACCTCGCCAGACATAAAAAATCGTTCCAACGGTATAACTTAATCCTCCAATCAATAAAAGAAGCAAACCGATGCTGTGGAGATTGGAGACTAATGGATCCCATGCAAAAACGATCATCCACCCCATAGCTAAATAAATGAAGGTCGACATATATAAAAACTTTTTAACAAAAAGGATTTTGAAAATAATCCCGAAAGCCGTGACCCCCCAGAGAATCCATAACAAACTCCAGCCGAGTTGACCTTCAATAATATTTAATAGCAACGGCGTATACGTGCCAGCGATAAATAAGTAAATCATTGAATGATCAACAATTTGAAAAATATTTTTAACTTTCCCATCCTGAAGTCCGTGAACCAAGGTTGATGATAGGTAAAGCATAAGCATGGTAACACCATAAATGATAAAGCTCACAGTACTTTCCAATGACTGTTCATTGGCCGCAATGATTAAAGCAATGAGCGCTGGAATGCTAAAGACAACACCGATACCATGGGTAATCGTATTGGCGAGTTCTTCTTTCTTACTATATTGGTGCGTGTTGGCCATGAGATACTCCCTTTCACTATAGGCCATTGCCTATCCTAGTATTCATCATATACCATACGGAGTGAATTGTGATATGATTTGCTGAAATTCACATATTTCATGAGCGCCCTTGACTTTTTTATTTTACCTTTTAGGTTGAATATTATTATTACAATTCTTGTTAAAATACGCTGTATCCGCAACTCCATAAAAAAATCCGGGTTTACCGGATTTTTAAAATTAATGCTCTATATAATAACGTTTTTCTAGATATTCTTGCAAAGCTGACACACACATACAAATTCCCCAGTAGATCAGCGCTACCAATATAATCATCGTCATCCAATCCATCGTCCGACCAGCGACGATCTGTGCTTTTTGGAAGAGTTCAGGGACGCTGATCGTCGCGGCCAGAGACGATGATTTGACAAGATCAAGGAACACATTGCCAAGTGATGGTATTGCAATCCGGAACGCCTGCGGCAAAATAATGGAGACAAACGTCCTCAGAGACGTCAGTCCAAGCGCCCTTGATGCTTCCCACTGCCCTTTAGGAATCGATGTAATCGCTGCACGATTAATTTCAGCCATATAGGCAGCGCTGTTAAGAGAAAAGCCAATAATCGCTGCCGGAAGGGCTTGAATATTGACACCCATCACAGGTATACCAAAGTACAGGAGAAATAAAAACACAAGAATCGGTGTGCCACGCATGAATGAAATATAAACACGAGCCGGCCATCTCAATAATTTGACATTAGAACTTCGTGCCAGTGCTAGAAAGATACTTAGTATTAATCCCAGTATCATACTTAAAAATGACACGAGAATCGTATACCCAATCCCCTTAATGACAAAGGGAAACGACTCCAACGCCAACTTAACATCAAATAAACTCTGCCAGTCGATCGCCTTCACCCCCGCTGTCTGTTAGCTTTATTGTTCTAACTCAACCTCTCTAACGTCGACATCCGGCTTTTTGGACACGTCATGATCCAAATAAAACTGCTTAGACAGTTTCGTCAATGTTCCATCTTGTTTCATTGCCTTTATTGTCTCGTTGATTTTCTTTTGCAGCTCATCAGCATTTTTCTTCATCGCAATCGCTGATGATGATTGATTAAATTTAATATCAGGATGCATGACAAGATCATATTTTGGAAATGCCTTTAATGCTTGTAATTGCAGATAATAATCGTTCAATATCACATCGGTACGACCAAGATCAACGTCCCTGAGGTAGACATCATTAGTGGCGTTGCCATAAGTTTTAATTTCAGCACCGAACTGTCGCGCAATTTGACTGTAAATACTACTGGCTGCACCGGCCGCTTTCTTGCCTTTCAAGTCCTCAAGACTTTCAATTCCGGAATGATCTTCGGCACGAACAATCGCGGTACAATAAGAGTATTTGTAAGGCATGGAAAATTGGATTTTTTGCTTTCGTTGATCTGTAACACCAATATCATTAGCAGCTATATCAATTTTGCCGCTATTAAGACTTGACAGCATTTGATCAAAGCCCATTTCTTCAAACTTAATATCAAGATTCAACCGCTGAGCGATTTCCCTCACAATTTCAACATCATAGCCCGTAAGTTTATCGGAACCTTTCTTATGGTATGAACTCGCGTATAACGTGCCTGCGGTTCCGACCACAAGTGTCCCCTCATTTTTAATCTGTTCCCATGCTGTTGATTGAGATTTTTTCTCACTGTTGTTATTTTCAGAATCACCTTTACTACCACAGGCTGTTAACGTCAATAACATAATCGTCATACATATGATAATAGTTGGTTTATATAGCCATTTCATACTGTAGTACCTCCATTAGAAATTTTATTATAACAGACATATCATAGCAGTTGCTTAAGGGGTGAAGCAAGCATAAACAGGCTCATTCATTAACAGTTGCTCAAATTCTACTTATATTAAAAAATCCGGTATACCCTTAGAAGGCATACCGGATAGTCATAAGCCACTTACACCAATTATTTTTTATTAACAATACCTTGTTCAACAGCCATGTTTCGGGCGAGTTTCGGCGCCAGCCACAAGGGCGGAAGCAATAACAGTGAGACAGGAACAGCGGTCACAACAATAAAGTTTTGTAATGCCGTAATACTGCCTTCTCCAATTGATAATAAGACAACGGCAACGGCACCAAACATAAGGGCCCAGAACACCCTAATCAACTTATTTGGCCTGTCATCACCGGTAATCGCAACAGCTACTGTATAAGCCATGGAGTCCGTTGTTGTCGCCACGAAAATAACGGTCACAATTAAGAAACCAATAGCCATTATGAAGCCTAATGGGAGCTGATCCATGATCGCCATTACAGCGGCTGGCATTCCTGATTCTTGTAAGGCCGTTGAGACTGAACCAGTATTCTTAATTTCATAAAAAATACCCGTTCCGCCAACAACGGTAAACCAAAAATTACTGACAATTGGAGCGATGATGGAAACCGCTACAATCAATTGACGAATCGTTCTTCCCCGGGAGATCCGACTGATAAAGATCGCCATCATCGGACCATAGCCTAAAAACCAACCCCAGAAGAAAACCGTCCACAGTCCGAGCCAAGCATTGTCACCACGATACAAACTAATTCTCAGGAAGTTATGCAAGTAAAAACTTTCACCGGCAATAAAGTTGTTGATGATAAACATGGTTGGCCCAAGAATGAGCATGAAAATAATTAAAATAATGGTTAGACCCACATTCATCTTACTTAACCACTGGATCCCTCGATCGATACCGGTTGCTGCCGATATAGAGGCAATCACCACAAGCGCTACAATAATCAACATATTGGTTACTAACGTGTTGGGGATGCCAAACAACGAATGCAGCCCATAACCCACTTGCAAGCCAAGAAATCCAATCGGACCAATGGTACCTGCCGCCACAGAAACGATGGAGACAATATCAGCAATCGATCCGATCACACTTTTATGAAAGATTTTTTCACCGACAATTGGATACAAAATCGCTCTTGGTTTCAGCGGATAGCCTTTATGATAATGAGCATACATCAAAACAATTGTTGTGAGCGATCCTAAAATGGCCCAAGCCAAGAAACCCCAGTCCAAATAACTTTGTGATAGCGCCGGAAGAACGGATTCTTGCGACGTCAATCCTTCATCAGCGAATAAAGGCGGGGTTGTAATAAAATGGTACAAAGGTTCAGCGGCAGCCCAAAACACGCCACCCCCGGCCAATAATGTACACATAATCATGGAAATCCAACGATAGTTACCATTTTCAGGTTTTTCCATGTTCCCTAGACGAACGTTTCCGTATTTAGTAAAAGCGATGATCAGTCCGATAATAAACGTCGCCAGCAGCAATAACTGCCAATAGGCACCGAAATATTTTACTGAAAACGCGAACCCACCATTGATCCAGTTCCCCATCATGCCATCATTAATGAGTGACATAATAACGAACAGAGCCAATAAACCACCGCTCACAACAAATGTTGTCCAATCCATTTGCTGCTTTTTGCCTTGATCTTTTCTCATTATGTGCCTCCTAGAAATTCAGACAATCGTCTTCTTAACTTACGTCATGTGACGCTAAATTATAAATGCACCACGTCAAAGTTTGTCAGAGGCCACACAACTTGCTCTTTCCCAGCACGTTTTATAATAAATGTCGATGAACACCTCAGAAATGTTTTGTTTTTAAACAACTAGTGCCCCATTATAGGTAAATCGGATCAGTGATGTCAACAAATCACGTCTATATCACATCCAATAATAAACAAGATCTTGGTATACAATCACGTATACCAAGATCTTGTGAAATTTTAATCTGGATCAGTAGCCTCTGTAATCCCTTTTTCAGGTTCAGGGCTATGCAATAATCCTTGTTCTGCCGCCATCTTATGAGCAATTTTAGGAGCTAGCCATAATGGCGGTAATAGCAGTATCGATACTGGCACAGCAGTAACAACAATAAAGTTCTGTAAGGTTGTAATACTACTTTCCCCAATGGACAGTAGTACGGCAGCTATTGCTCCGAACAACAACGCCCAAAAAACTCTAATAAATCGATGCGGTGAATCATCACCCGTTATGGCTGCAGCCACCGTATAGGACATTGAGTCAGCCGTTGTTGCAACAAATACCATTGTCACGATTAGAAAGCCGATTGATAACACAAATCCAAAAGGCACTTGGTTAAGAATTGCCATAACCGCAGCCGGCATTCCCGCATTGTTAAGCGCCGTTGAAACAGAACCTGGATTTTGTATTTCATAAGATATACCTGATCCGCCGATCGCTGTGAACCAAAAATTACTTACAAGCGGAGCAATCACCGACACCGCTACAATCAATTCTCGAATTGTCCGTCCCCGAGAAATTCGGCTGATGAAAATCATCATCATCGGCCCAAATCCTAGGAACCAGCCCCAGAAGAAAATGGTCCAAGAACCTAACCAAGCTTCATCGCCCCTGTACAGGCTCATCATTAAGAAATTTTGGATTTGAAATCCTTCGCCGGCGACAAACGAATTAAGGATAAACATGGTTGGACCAAGAATGAGCATCGCAATCATTAAGATAATCGCTAGTCCGACATTCATACGGCTAAGCCACTGAATGCCGCGATCGATACCCGTTGCAGCAGAGATTGAAGCAATGGCTATTAGAAAAATAATGACACCCATATAAGTCACCATGGTCTCTGGGATATTAAATAAATAATTAAGGCCATAACCCACTTGCAGACCAAGAAATCCGATTGGACCAATAGTACCTGCTGCAACAGCTATAATTGACACAACATCGGCCGTTGTGCCAACCACACTTCTTTTAAAAATTTTCTCACCAAAGATAGGATATAAGATCGATCTTGGCTTCAACGGATAACCCTTATGATAGTGAACATACATCAATACAATAGAGGCTAAAGTACCAAGACAAGCCCAAGCTGTGAAGCCCCAATGGAAAAAAGCCTGCGCTAAAGCAGGACTCACCGCTTCTGATTGAGTTAACCCATCATTGGCAAATAAGGGGGGTGTCGTCAAAAAGTGAAACATCGGTTCACCTGCTGCCCAGAATACTCCGCCGCTGGCCAGCAGCGTACACAGGATCATCGCAACCCAACGGAAATTACTGTTTTCAGGCTTCTCTTTTTTACCTAAGCGAACCTTCCCATATTTCATAAATGCTAAAATTAATCCAATCACAAAGTTACCAAGTAATAACAATTGCCAAAAAGCACCAAAAAATTTGGCCGACCAATCAAAAGATTGTGTAATCCACTCATCAATAAGAGGTTTATTAACTAAGGATAGAATAAGAAATAGGATGAGGCATCCTCCGCTAATCACGAACGTCATCCAGTCAATCTTACTCCCCCTATTTACGTCATCCGTCTGGTCATTCATGTTTTTCCTCCCCAGTTTATCATTTGGTTTTTATCCTTTTCCTTTAATTTTCAATTTCACAACATTAAAAAGAAGAAATCGGTTCTCTCTCCCTTGTTTTTTCGACTTTGGCGTTGACTAAGCATATATTATAGAGGTCCGTTGACAAGAAGTCAAAAGCAGACAGCTGTCCGGTTTTAAAGGTACAAACACGATGTCGCTCATTTTGTCCATTCACGTAATCATTTGCATTAATTTAAGGAAAAATCATTGATTTTACAATGGAGTCAATTTCATCATTCAAGACTAAAGCAGAAAACCCAAACATTTGTAAGTGTGCTTGGCCTGTTGATTTCCACTCTAGGCGGACGCTTTCCGCGGGCATGGCTTGAGCCTCCTCATGCTTCGCATTGCGGGGTCTCAAGACTCATGCTATTCCCGCAGGAGTCGCCGCCTGCCGTTCCAATCAACGATGTTAACGCGCTGAATTGACAAACGTTAATACATTAGACCGTTCGAGTGTTCGAATCAATGATGAATATAAGCATTTATGAAATTGACTCAATACCCTAAGTATAAAAAAAAGCATGAAGGTCGGAGCCTTCATGCTTCGTTAAGATCACGGATTTATTGATTGCCGTTTTTAACCCATGCAGCCACTGTTGCTGTACGTTTCGCTTGGTGTTTCACAGCCGCTTCAACATCTTCTTGCATGTTACCATCTTGGTCCACTGTAACACTTGTTCCATAAGGGTTGCCGCCGCCTGCAAATGTAACCGGGTCTGTGTACCCTGGGGCAGCAATAATGGCGCCCCAGTGCATCATTGTAGTGTATAGATTTTGTACAGTTGCTTCTTGTCCGCCATGTGGGTTTTGAGCTGAAGACATCGCGCTAACAACTTTGTTGACCAATTTACCTTGCGCCCAAAGTCCGCCGGCAGTATCAAAGAATTGCTTGACTTGGGCAGGCACATTGCCAAAACGAGTCGGTGTACTGAAGATATAAGCATCGGCCCATTCCAAGTCATCTGTCGTTGCTGTTGGCACATCTTTCGTCGCATTCAAATGCTCACGCCAGGCCGGATTCGAATCAATCGCTGCATCAGGAGCAATTTCTTCGATTTTCAATAGCTTAACATCAGCGCCAGCTTCCTTCGCCGCTGCTTCCGCCCATTGCGCTAATTGATAATTTGTACCTGTTGAACTGTAATAAAAGACTGCTAATTTAACATTTGCCATTTTGTTATAAACTCCTTTGTTAATATAAGTATCTCTCTAGAAACATAATGCCTTCACTCCAACGGTTATATACATGGCTTTCATCGAAACATTTAACACCCCCTTTCAAGGCTTTAATCTTGTTGTATCAAGACTATGACAAGCCTTGATACCAGAGTGCGGCTTGCTGGACTTCTTCGCGAGTCAATTGATGACCCTGGTCCTCCCAATGGAGCTCAACCACTGCACCAGCCTGTTCAAGTAATCCGACCAAATTCTTGGTCTCGTCAGGATGACAAATGGGATCGTTCGTCCCCGCAGCAATAAATACCGGCATACCTGTCAAATCAGGCAATGCGATGCCACGTCGGGGGACCATCGGATGGAAAAGCATGGCCCCTTTAAGCGTTTGGCCATAGTGAAACAGCAAGCTCCCGGCGATATTGGCTCCATTCGAATAGCCAACAGCTATGACTTCATCTCGATTAAATGTATGATCAACGGCTGCTTTATCTAGAAACTCGTGCAACTCTTTTGTCCGATATATAAGGTCTTCTTCATCAAAAACCCCTTCGGCCAACCTGCGGAAAAATCGCGGCATCCCCTGTTCACTCACATTGCCGCGTACGCTTAACACTGAAGCATCCTTGTTAATCATATCGGCAATTGGAAGTAAATCACGTTCCGTTCCACCGGTTCCATGCAATAACAAAAATGTAGGTTGAAGCTCTTCTCCTTCATTGAAGATGTGTTTCATGACCGGTCCCCTTTCATAGGTTGAACGTCAACTGGGCTCAAAATCTCTTCAATCTTTCCACGGTGTTGTTCAAGCCATTGTGGAAGCTTTAAAGCTTGACCTAAATTCTCATAGGATTCATCTGTATCGAATCCGGGCGTATCTGTTGCTATTTCAAATAGAATACCGCCATGTTCACGAAAGTAAACAGAATTAAAGTATTGGCGATCCTTAACATCCGTGGGTTGTAATTGATTTTTACTGAGATGACTGCGCCATTCGAGTTGATCCTCATCATCCTGCGCGCGCCAGGCAATATGATGAACGGTGCCTGCTCCCATCAATCCTTGGGCTTGGGGTGATATCTTAAGGTCAATCACTTGACCCCGCTCCCCCTCTGCATAAAAACGAAGATACTGATCATCTTGACTAACTTGTTTTAAACCAAGGACATCGGTGAGAACCTCAGCTGTTCCGTCAAAAGATCCCGATGACAAAACGGCACCGCCAAACCCTTTAATGGCAACATCCGGTGTAATATCAGCCACGAGCCATTGACTGTTCTCTCCCGCTTTGCGGGCGACGAGTTCTAGTTGCAAGCCATGCGGGTCGGTAAATTGTAAATACGTCTCATCGAAACGGGTCACCTTTTGAAATGAGACATCAAATGCCATCAATCGCTTCTCCCAAAACGGTAATGCCTGCTCAGGTACAACAAAACTCGTAACACTAACTTGGCCAGCGCCAGAACGTCCCTGCCGGACACCTGCCCACGGGAAAAAGGTCATAATCGTGCCGGGATGACCGAGTTCGTTACCAAAATAGAGATGATAGGTTCCTGGATCATCAAAGTTGACGGTCTTTTTTACTAACCGCAGTCCTAATACACCAGCGTAAAAATCGATATTTTCTTGAGGATCACCGGCAATAGCTGTTATATGATGGATCCCCTTTGTTGTTTTCGACACTGTTTTCCCTCCTTTATATAAGCAACTTTATCGTCAATCAAATGATAATATTTATCCTTAATTCAAGATAAATTATATCAAGATATATGTTATTGTCAACAATGACGCATTTGCTTCAATAGCAATTCGGGCTCTAAAAATAAAAACGGACGGACCCTCCCACGATGATCCGTCCGTTTTTCGATATTGAATTTTATCCAGTAAGTACGTCTGACTCGGGGTAACGGATATTTGCTGTTCGACTTTTTGCAAAAGAGAAGGCTAGCGTCAACGGCCCGATTTTCCCACAGAACATGATGATGACAACAACAAGTTTACCAATCACCGATAGTTCCGGCGTTAGTCCCATCGATAATCCCACTGTTCCGAAAGCTGAAATAACTTCAAACATGATTTCTAAGAAAGGAGCAGAATGTTCTGTAATCGTTAATATAAAAGCCGAAAGTGAGACAAACAACATACTCAACATCGTTAAAGCTAGTGATTTTTGCACAATACGAAATTTAATGGTGCGCTGAAAGACTGTGATGTCCTTTCTTCCCTGAAGGAAAGCAAGCGTCGATAATAACAAGACGATAAAAGTGGTTAATTTGATGCCTCCACCCGTTGACGCACTTCCGGCACCAATAAACATTAAAATCATAATAAAGAACTGTGTCGCATGTGAGAGCCCCCCTGTATCCAAAGTGTTAAAACCAGCTGTCCTTGGTGTAACAGCTTGAAAATACGACGCCCACATTTTCTCCGGTGTTGACATAGGACCAATGGTATTAGGATTGTTATATTCTAAAATGAAAACGACGATCATACTCAGGATCGTTAAGATCACGGTTCCTGTGACCATGAGTTTCGTATGCAGGCTTAACCGGTGAAAATCATGCCCACCCCATAATTCCGCTAAAACAGTAAAGCCTACACCTCCCATAATGAATAGAATCGTTATCACAATATTGACAACAGGATCATTAACAAATGACATCAAACTATTAGACCAAATCGAGAATCCTGCATTATTAAACGCCGATACTGAATGAAACAAACTATAATAAATGCCTTTTCCCCAGCCGAACTGCGGTCCCCAATCCAATGCTAAGAAGCAAGCTGCAACTCCTTCAATCACAAGTGAATAATAAACAACCTTTTTCACAAGCCGGATCACACCGCCTACTGAAGGTTGGTTCAATGCCTGCTGAATGATAAGACGTTGCCGCATCCCGATTTTCTTACCCAACATGATATAAATCAGCACAGCAATCGTCATCACACCAAGTCCTCCGAGCTGAATTAAAACAAGAATCACAATTTCCCCAAATAAAGTATAAGCGGAACCGGTATCAACAGTGATGAGTCCCGTAACTGTAATGGCAGAGGTTGCCGTAAATAAGGCGTCGACCCAGGATATCGCTTGAGATGTCGCAATGGGTAACTTTAATAAAATCGTCCCTAATACCATGCTTAAAATAAAAGCAATGGCCAATAGCTGAGGTGGATTGAAATTGAATTTAGTCAACCGTTTAAATCCTATAGGCAGCATGTAACTCCTTCTTTCATAACAGCGACATTATCGTGATATTTCTATTTAACTATTAGTGTAGAACACTTGCAACCTTCTATTGAATTTTTAATAGATTCATCACACTGGAGCAGGTTTGACAATACATTAGAATGACTGAATAGAATGTCGTGCAGATTGTTTTTCCAAGGCTCTTTTCTAAAAGATTGTTTTTGAAATAGGACTGATGAAAGCTAAAGGTCGAAATCGTTGATTGGAGCGGAAAGTGCGAGACTCACCCCCTCCTCTGAAATAGCAACAAAGTATACGAAACAGCCTTTTCCAAAATGCTATGAGGTGATCATTTTGTCTGAACTTCAGTCTTCCAATGAAATCATTAAGCGTTCCCAGCAGAACAGCCATGTCATCTATGATGTGTTTTTGATGGGATCAAATAAAGTCCATCCATATCATAAAGGCGACATTCACGGATTAATTTCCGATATTCCGGTTGCGTTAGTGAATTGTATTGAAAAAGCGAACACCTTGTCATCAGATATTGATACGGTCATCGCGGAAGTAACGCAAGACTTCATTGATCGTCACGTACCTGTTCTTTGGAAAATTTGGCCTCTGGGTGAACCCCATCATCTTAGCAAATGCCTTGAGCATTATGGTTATATAAACGCCGGTATCGAGCTAGCCATGAGCTGCGATTTAACAGCCATTGAAGACATGGACGAAGCTCAAGCACCGCTAGCTATTGAAAAGATGTCAAACGACATCCACCAGCAACATTTTAAAGATATTTTTCAAAAGGCTAATGGTACGGATCCTTTATTAGCTCAATTTTTCGTTGATTTGCTCGCCACTAATACATCGTCAACATTAGAAACCTATATCGGCTACGCCGGCAGTCAACATGTCACAACACTCTCCGTCCTCTATGCTCACGGGGTGGCAGGGATTTATAATATTGGAACTCCAGCCAGTCAAGCAAGAAAAGGCTATGCCACGGCCATCACCCGGTTTGCAATGCAGCAAGCGAAAGCCAAGGGCTACCGTTATGCAACTTTACAATCAACTCCGATTGGCTATAACCTTTACCAACGTCTTGGATTCCAAAGCCATGGCGAAGTGCAACAATATATATATGAACCGGAATAATAGGATGATTCACACGTCAAAACGGTCTGCCCCGTTAACTAAGGGACAGACCGTTCTGTGTCATCATCACTTTCTATTTTCCTGATCACCTAATATCAAATAATCAAGTTCAGATTCAGGGATTTTATGAAAGGTACGTGCTTTAGCAATATAAAACACAATGCCTAAGACCATCCATACGAGCAGTGCGACCCATGATGGTGTACTTAGAAAGCCTGGGGCACCCGGGATAATCAGCAAGCCAAGGAATGCAGCCCCAGATAACATCCCTATGAAAGCAATTGTTTTTCTCAGCGGTGAGACTTCTCCTTCAGCTGTTGTTGATTGCGAGCTCCAAGCAATTTTCTTGAAGGCGACGGCACAGCAGTAGAAATAAGCAATCGTTACACCGACCGAAGTCATATCCACGATCCATAGTAAAACTTCGCGTCCGAAAAACGGGGCCATTAAAGTGATGCCACATGTGAACAGAATGCCGACATACGGTGTATTATACTTTGGATGCAATTTTGCGAAAGACCGGGGCAAAATTTGCGCACGTCCCATAGCAAACAATAACCGGCTGGAAGAAACATAAAAACCATTGAGGCCGGTGAATACACCCATAAGTAAAGCCAAGGATAAGATGAGTACACCAACTTGTCCAAGCACTGACGATACGGCATCACCCGTCCCCCAAATCGATTCCTGCTGAACGAGCTCAGTCCAAGGAGCAGCTACAGCCGTTGAGAATATCATGACGGAATAGGTAATAGCCGCTGCCAATAGTGCGAAAATAATTAACCATACCGCTTTCTTTGGAGAAAAATTAAATTCCTCAGCTGCCTGGGGAATATTGTCAAACCCAACATAAGCCCACGGGGCAATCGCGACGATAGATAAAATCGCGGAAATAGCCGGGACACCAGGCTTAAATAACGGCTCAAGGTTTGTTGTCACCGTATCAGGATGACTGAACATACTGATCGATAAAATAATAATTCCTAAAATCAATAAAAGGCAAAAAATAAATTGCGTCCGTCCAGTAATACTCGCCCCACGAATGTTTAAGATAGCAAAGACGATTAGAGCCAAACAGGCAATAATGACTTCTCCTGCGTAGACATTCCATCCAGCGATTTGGTACATTAAACCAACTTTAGCGATCTCCGGAAGCGTGAATTTGACAAGCAATGCCAATGCACTAGCATTCAGTGCCACGATACTCATATACCCAAGTACAAGAAACCAGCCCGCAAAGAAGGCATGATTACGCCCGAAACCAAGATAAGCGTAAGCAAATTCACCACCTGATACAGGGTGGTTTTTAATTAAATACCCGTAGCTGATCCCAATGATTATCATTAAAATGGCACCGATAAAAAAGCCGATCGCGGCAGCCAAAGGCCCGGCCTTCGCCAACCAATCCGTCGGAAGGACAAATGCTCCCCAACCAACCGCAGAACCAAAGGCAATTGCCCATACCCAACGCGGCTTTAACGTTCGATCTAATTTCTCACGTTCTTCCATTCCTTTAGTCACTCCTAAAAAATCCAGTGATTTACCCCATACTCTATTGGGCAATCCCATTCTAGTGTACGTATTTTACGTTATTGTCGTCTCTACGTCAAAAGTTTGGGGATTTTTCTTGAATAGAGAATGAAGCCTTCCACACATACTAATTAATAGATGTTTGTTTAAGGAGCGAGTCACTTGCAAAAAGTCACGAACCTATTAAAAAAAATGTCTCCATTTATGATTGCAGTTACCATTTTCATCATTAGCGTCCTTCTAATGATCGCTATGTTCATCTTTTTAGGACAGCAATAATTCAATTAACATGCTTTAAGCTGCCCCATGGGAATCAGGACAGCTTTTCATATCATCATTGGTATATCACTTGACGGTACTGATAAAACGGCGAAACGCTTGTTGACCTTCCTCATCTCTTTTAAAGACACCAGCATGTTCCAATATCGTTGCAAACACTTGCCCGATTTCCTGTTCCAAAATTGCGTTAACATTGCTCGATTTAACTTCTGAATACTTGGTCTTGATCTGCCTGCCCCAATCAAGGTGTTTATGAATCCGTTCATCATCGGGGCTAGGAGCATCATTAACATCATCCGCTAAAAATCGGCCCAATTGTTCCAACTCTTCTTTTAATCGTCCTGGTAATACCGCAAGGCCCATGACCTCGATTAAACCGATGTTTTCCTTTTTGATATGATGGACATTAGCATGGGGATGAAAAATGCCTAACGGATGTGCTTCTGATGTACGATTGTTACGTAAAACAAGGTCAAGTTCGAACCAGTCCCCGCGGCGTCTTGCAATCGGAGTGATCGTATTATGACGCTCACCATTTGTTGATGCATAAATACTAACAGACGGATCACTATAACGAACCCAAGCATCAAAAATCATACCGGCAAGATCAGATAAGGTATCCGGATCTTCCGATTGTAAGCGGATAACCGACATCGGCCACTTGACAATCCCGGCTTTGACATTCGGGAAGTTTGGAAATTCAATCGGCTCATCCATACCTGCTTTGGCCATCGGAAATTCGTGATGACCACCTTGGAAATGATCATGACTCAGTACCGAACCTCCGACGATGGGAAGATCTGCATTGGAACCAAGAAAATAGTGTGGGTATGTCTCCACAAATGCCAGCAGCCGGTCAAATGTGGCTTTGTTAATGTCCATCGGTACATGATCTTCTTTTAAAACAATACAGTGTTCGTTGTAATAGACATACGGTGAATATTGCAAGTACCATTGTTCACCTTGCAATGTGACTGGTATGATGCGGTGGTTCTGCCGGGCCGGGTGATCAAGGCGACCCGTGTATCCAACATTTTCCTTACACAATACACACTGCGGATATTGAATATCCAATTGCGAGCCTTTTGCGGCCGCAATCGCCTTAGGATCCTTCTCAGGTTTTGATAAATTAATGGTGATTTCTATCTCACCGTAATCCGTCGGCGTGAGCCACTGTTCGTTCTTTGCAATCCGATCCGTCCGTATATAATTAACGTCTTTAGAAAATCGATAAAAATCAGCTGTTGCTTGTTTGGGGCCGTCTTTTTTCATTATTTCTTGAAACTGGCGGATCACTTCCGTTTGCGATGGGACGAGACACCCCATAAGTTTCGTATCTAACAAATCCCGTTCGGTCACGGTGTTATCAGGTAGTCTGTCATGTTCAGCGGCCCAATTTAGAATGTTACTCAGAATGTCAACCGGTGATGCCTGCCATTCCTTTTCAACCTCGACTGGTTCAATTCCTTTCAAATCTAATACATCTAATATTTTATTCCTGGTCAGCGACCAATCCCAGGAAGTGATCAGTTGTTTTTCAAGACCGTATTGAATGAGGCGTTCAATATCTCGAGCAATTTGAATGGACATTCCCTCTCATCCTTTCAGATTAAGATCCATAACCATGCGGATGCTGCTTGAACCATTGCCAAGCGGTACCGATCATCGTTTCCATGTCCGTATATTGCGGCTTCCAGCCCAACACACATTTCGCCTTGTCAGATGCTGCGACTAATTTGGCTGGATCACCGGATCGACGCGGGCTGACATAAGCGGGAATCTCATGACCCGTAACACGTCTTGCCGCTTCAATCACCTCTTTAACGGAAAATCCTGTCCCGCTTCCGAGATTGTAAACACCACTTTGTTGGCTCTCTCTTAAATGATCGATCGCTAAAATATGGGCAGCAACCAAATCGGTTACGTGAATATAATCACGGATACACGTCCCATCAGGTGTTGGATAATCATCGCCAAAAATCGCAACTTGATTCCGCTTCCCAAGGGCTACTTGAAGAACAATCGGAATCAGATGGGTTTCAGGCTCATGGTCTTCACCTAGACCACCTTTAAGGTGGGCACCAGCAACATTAAAATAACGGAGCACCACGTATTTTATCCCATAAGCTATATCCGCCCATTTTAACATGTTTTCGATTGCGAGTTTGGTCTCCCCATAAGGGTTGGTCGGTTCAGTCCGATCCGTTTCTTGAATCGGGACTTGATCAGGTTCTCCGTAAACCGCCGCTGTTGATGAAAACACGATACTCTTGACGCCGTGCCGATGCATGGCTTTTAGCAGACAAATCGCACCACCCACGTTATTGTCATAATACTTTAATGGATCTTCTACACTTTCACCAACGAGTGAATCAGCAGCGAAGTGCATGACCGCCTCAATGTTATTGTCAGTAAACACCCGGTCAAGAAACGATTCGTCGCGCAAATCACCATTATAGAACGTCGCTTCATTAAAAATTGAATGGGCATGCCCTTTCTGTAAATTGTCAATCACAACAACCTCTTGCCCGCGCTCCAAAACATGAGCAGCGGCGTGACTGCCAATATAACCAGCACCGCCACATACTAAAACCGCCATATATTAACCCCCCTATATGATTTCTCGGGCACCATCACCGACATTTAAAACGTAAAATTCCGCTTCCCGGCCCATCTGTTCCCTATATTGCTGCCCGACATAGTCCTTAAATGAATCCAGCGCACCATCTTTGACAATGCTCACGGTACAGCCACCAAAACCGGCACCGGTCATACGTGACCCCATCACACCAGCTATTTCCCATGCAGCCTGGGCAAGTGTGTCTAATTCATCACCTGTTACTTCATAATCATCACGCAAGGAAACGTGTGATGCGTTCATCAGTTTTCCGAATGACTGGACATCACCAGCTTGTAAATGGTGAACCGCTGAAATCGTTCGTTGATTTTCATAGATAACATGCTTCGCCCGCTTGCGATCTATGTCATTTTTGATGAGGTGTTGATAGGTCTCAAAATGTTCAGGACTTAAATCAGCCAATGTAGCGATATTGAGTGCTCTTTGCAAATCCTTAAGGGCCCGCTCACATTCACGCCGGCGCTCGTTATACTTGGAATCAGCCAATGACCGCGGCTTTTGGCTATTCGTAATCACTAAGGAAGCATCCTCTAATTTCAACGGACTATATTGATATTCAAGAGTATGACAGTTTAAAAGAATCGCGCTGTCTTGCTTGCTCATTCCGATTGCAAACATATCCATAATCCCACAGCTGACACCGACGAAATCATTTTCAGCCTGTTGAGCCAATTGGACAAGATCAAGCATGGTGGTCTCCACATTGAACAACGCTTTTAACATGACGGCTGTCACCAGTTCAATTGAGGCTGAGGATGACAACCCTGTGCCATGAGGTAAATTGCCATAATAAAGTACATCAAAGCCACATTCTAAAGGCCATCCTTTGTCAGACATGACTTTGATCACACCTTTGGGATAATTAGCCCAATCATGCGCATCATCATACGTTACATCATTCAAATCATATTCAATCACACCCCTATCATTAAAATTGTGTGACATCATTCTGATCCTCTGATCACCACGTATACGAACCACCGCATAAGTCCCAATATCAAGCCCACAAGGAAACACATAGCCCCCATTATAATCGGTATGCTCGCCAATCAGATTCACTCGCCCCGGAGCAAAGAACGTTCTTGGCTTGGCACCATCATCTCCGAATATTTGATTAAACTGTCGCACCAGTTCTTTTATCATAAATTGATACCTCTTTTACTCATTTTCTCATTGATGTTTACAGGTGTCATAAACTTTATTAATTAATTTTATTAACTTGATATGAGCATATCACATATGTATCGAAATATGAAGCGCTATCATCATTCCACTTGCATTTTCTTTTGTTATTTCTTAAATTAAAGGAAGTTATAGGAGGCGGTAGCCATGCATTCAAAGTATCAGACAGGCAGCTTCGAATTAATGAAGACGATGAACCGTTCGTTAATTTTAAATACAATTAGGGAAAAAGGTCCTGTTTCCAGAGCCGAAATTGCGAAATTGACTGAGTTAACCCCGCCCACCGTGAGCAATGTCGTCAAGCAATTGCTCGCGTCCGGTATCGTCATAGAAACCACTCAGGGTGAATCCAACGGCGGCCGTAAACCGACCATGCTCATTATTAATGCTCAAAATTTTTATGTGGTGGGTTTGGACGTAGGGCCGAAAGTCATTCGTTTTGCCTTAACGGATCTGAATGGATCGATCATGCATCATCTTGAACTATCTATTGATGTCGGCGTTCATAATCATGGCTTACTGGAACTGATGAAGCGAGGCATTCAAACCCTTATCACGAAAATCAGCCCTGAACGGGAGAAAATGATTGGTATTGGTATTGGAATGCATGGCATTGTCGATGTTGACCAAGGTATGTCTAAGTTTGCACCAAACTTAAATTTAAGAGATATACCGATCAAGGCTACGCTTGAGGAAACCTTCGGCGTGGTTGTTAAAGTCGAGAATGATGCGCGCGTTATGGCCTTAGGTGAAGTTTGGTTTGGTCAAGGTCAAAACTATCGTCACGTCATGACCGTCAATGTCGGTCATGGTATCGGAGCCGGATTAACAATCAACGGCGAATTATATCACGGCCACAGTTTTCTGGCTGGCGAAATTGGACATATGAGTATCGATTTGTCAGGCCCCAAATGCCCATGCGGCAGTTATGGTTGTCTGCAAACATTCGCATCAGGTCCAGCGATTGCTGAACGCGTCAAAAAGGAACTGGCCTCAGGACAAGCCAGTTCGATCAATGAACATATCGATCATCTTGATCAAATCAATGGAAAAATGGTTTACGATGCTGCACAAGAAGGTGATGAACTATGCCTAAATATTTTACAACAAACAGGACGTTATCTTGGCATTGGTTTAACCAATTTGATCCATGTCATCAACCCCGAATACATCATCCTTACCGGCGGTGTCGCAAAAGCCGGCGATATTCTCTTAGATCCGATCAAAGCAACGATAGCCGAACGCGGAATAACATCGGCCGCGAAACAAACGAAAGTGGCTGTATCCAAACTTGGGGATCATTCCGCCGCCGTCGGTGCCGTCACTTTAATATTAACTGAACTGTTTTCTTCCGACTCATCTCATATTTCAGCTTAAAGAAAGCTGGGACAAAAGTATATTCATCACAAAATCATCCGAACTTTTCTATTACTCCGTTCGGATGATTTGTTTTAAAATCGTCATTCCTGCCATCGCTTCGTCAAAATCCTTCGCTTGCCGAGGCGTCTACATATTTTGGACGACGCTTAGACCTTGACCTCTTTCTCTACGAATCTGTTGTTTTTGGCTTTTCTTCTTTTGGTATTTCCCTAGCTTGGTCAACATGTGGATACTTATAACGTTCATAGACATTGCCGGCGGCTAGACCCTCATCCACCATGCGGTCTTCACCATTTTCATATTTTTGCTTAGGATCTTCGTCTCTTTTATGATCCCTGCGGCTCATAAATCCATCCTCCTTTGTCAGAGACTAAGTGATGACTTGGCTCCTGCTTTCCTGTAAATGAAATACCCCGATGCCTCGCTATCTTAAACTCGGCGTTTGTCTAATGACCGTTTCGGATCACAATTAACCCATCAACATCATTGTTCCTAATGCTTTTATACTAATTTTACCTTTATGTTATAAGCCTTAAGACCTAATTTCTATTTTCTACGAATCTTTTTTAAAAATAATTGAAAAGCAAATGATCCTAGCACGACATTATCAGGACTTTTTTACTACTATTATACGATTTGACACAAAACAACATTCCATGTGAATATTTTGATAGTTTCCTATTTTATTAATTATTAAGTTTAAGGAGAGGTGATGACAACAATGAGGAAACACAAATGGCTATCCATAGCACTAGCCGTCGGACTGACCACAAGTTCGCTATTGGCCTTCGGAACTGTTAATCAGGCTTCAGCTCAGCCAAAAGAACCTGACTGGAACGTTCAGCGTTACGGTAACATCAAGGATATTGGGCCGAAGTTAAGGAAACAGGCAGAAAACGAAACATTCGTTAATAACTTAACTGATCAACTCAAGAAGAAAGCCGAAAAATTGAACCTTGAAGAACAAACAACTGAGGAAAAGTCATCCAAATCTAATGACAACTCTAATGGTGAAAATCAGGTTGAGAAATACTTCGTCAGTTATGACCTTCAAGCGGCGGGCGGTTATGCCCTCGAAAAGTATACTAAGCTTGCCGTTGGGGAGAATGTCGAAGTATGGGTCGCTGATGATCTATCTTACCCAGATGATCGGGAAAGTGCGAAAGTTAACCAAGAACAAATTGATCATTTAATCGATGAATTTGATAACAACATTTATCCTAAAGAAACAGAATTTTTTGGGTCTCCTGATAAACTAACGGGTGACAAAGCGAATCTAGATGACCAATTAGGATTACCTGAAGATTATTATACCTCTCAGGACGGATCGCATCGTGTGATGTTACTCGTAGATAACTTCAAAGACGAAGCTTATTATGATTCGACCTACCCATTCTATGTAGCCGGATTCTATTCAAGTCTATATGAACAATATTTTAACAGGAATATCATTAATGTCGACACAAATAGTTTGACAAAAAATACGAATGGCCATTTCGGAACAACGGCACATGAGTTCCAACACTTAATCCATGATGATAACGATAGCGATGAAGCGACATTCATCAATGAAGGGATGTCCGATTTTGCTGAATATCTCGTTTATAACGAACACCCAATGGGTCACGTGAACTTTTTCTTAGATCATCCAGAAAATTCACTTGTTAAATGGGACGAATATTATAATGCTGAAACCGGCCCAGAAACATTAGGTGATTATGGACAGGCTTACCTTCTTCAGCTCTACTTATATGATCAATTTGGCCAGGCATTTATTCGTGATCTAGCAACTAATCAAGCAAACGGTATTGCTGGTATCGAAGCGACATTAGAACAATATGGTTCCGATCTAAGTTTCGAAGAACTATATAGGAATTTCAACATTGCCTTGCATCTGGATAGCTCAGAACCAGGTGATGGTGCTTACAATTTCAAAAGTATTGATTTGAACGTGAACTACGATGCAGCACAATCAACGGATAAAGCAGGCGTTCCCGCTTGGGGTGTTGATTTTATTGATCTTGATGACAGTGGTAAAAAACATGATGTCAATTTTGAAGGGATTCAATATCTCCCCGTTCCATGGGAAACCACTAAGAACCCGCTCAATGGTGATGATTCTGTTTACTACAGCACGAAAGGCGATTTAGCTGATAATCAGCTGATTTTTCCCGTTGATTTAAGCGGATTAGATCAAGCAACCCTTAAATTCGATACGCTCTATAATATTGAGAAAAATTGGGATTATGGTGCTGTACAAGTGTCAACGGACGACGGCCAAACTTGGGAAAGCCTAAGCAATGCCGATACGACAAGTTCTCTGACCTCTGACGGCCACCCCAATATTAAAGCGAACTTACCTGGATTCACGGGAAGCACAGACGGCTGGACGAACGAACAATTTGACTTGTCAAAATACGCCGGACAAAAGGTGCTCGTGTCTTTCCGTTACATGACAGACTGGGCAACCAATTATGATGGTTGGTACATTGACGATATCAGCATTCCAGAAGCTAATGTTTCCTATGAAGGGAACAATTTGGATCCATTCCAAAGCATTCAAGAAATAAAGAACAGAAAAGTCAATTATGCTGTGACCTTTATTAATGAAAATAAACACGGTAAAAAGACGAAATATAAGGTTCGCAACATTGATCCGTTCTCTGTTAACGAAGAAGTGAAACGTCTCAAAGGCCTTCATCCAAATGGCGACAATTACATGCTCGTCTCATACGTACCAGAAAACGGTGATTATGGTGTGGTTGATTACAGCTATGACTTGGACAAACCCGGCAAAGGTCCAAAAGCTGGACACGGCAAC
The DNA here is from genome assembly GCF_900178005.1 of Tuberibacillus sp. Marseille-P3662. Taxonomy (NCBI): domain Bacteria; kingdom Bacillati; phylum Bacillota; class Bacilli; order Caryophanales; family Sporolactobacillaceae; genus Tuberibacillus; species Tuberibacillus sp. Marseille-P3662. The sequence goes on from NZ_FXBS01000006.1 coordinate 2,014,504, forward strand.
CCTGGAAAAGGCTATAAAGGCCCTAAGCCACCGAAAAATCATCCAGGACATGTCAAAACGGATAACCCTAACGGCCCTGATACCATCGTTCACTAAAGTTCAAGCCAGCTCGCTCTTGTTACAGAGCGAGCTTTTTTTCTTTATATTGCGTGCGAATGGTTCAATAAACACTGGCACACGTTCCAGCTGCAGGTTCATAATAACAATGATTTTTATATTGACCAGAAAAAGGTTGATCATACCATGTTGAAGGACATGGACCTGATGGATTGAAATACCATAGAGAATATTTCGCTGGATGTTGCCTCCAATATTTCAAATTCCTTCTGGCTAATCTCCTTTCAACTTCTCTCGCTCTTCGATAAAATAAACTGCCTTTTTGGACAGCTTCAAACGTATAATTTCCTCCTTGTACTTGATAAATGACATCTGATATTGTTCTTAGATCTGTAAAGTCTAAACAATCCGCTACACCACGATTAACGATGACATTGCCTACAAACAACATCCCTGTCTTTCCTTCACCCACAGCTTCCGCTCTCATCAACCTTGCCATTAAGTCAACGTCTGAACTTCTGTATTTCATTCTTGGCATTTTTTCACCCCAAAAATATTGTATGAAAACGAAACCCATTTTGATTTCAATATTTTATGATCATGAATCAGGAATAACATCACTTATACGTGACATCATAAGGAGGAAAACCATGAAGGAGGCTATTTCCCATGGGAAGAGGTCACAAACATCGTGTCAACCGTGACAAAAATTCAAAACACTTACCACAGACGCCTGATCAGCTAAAAAGGCCTGACGGCGAAGACGAAACATTAGAGTTATCCCGGGAGCTTGATGACCGCTATGAACTGAAGGCCAAACCAGGCCTTGATGAAAAGACGGAATTAAGAAGGAAAGATGAGGAAGAATAACTGAGCAAAAGCGGGTGACCCAAAGTATCAAGCATACTTAAGGGTCACCCTAGTTTTTGAGCTCGATTTGTTAATAAGTTTTTACACTTTTTTCTTTGCGCGTCTGTCTAGCATGTGATTTTTTCATTGCAAACCGTGCTATCGGTTGAGCAATTAAGGATTCAACCCAAAATGCTATGAAAAAATTACGCGGCCAATTATAAAAGAAGGTTTGAATCGGCTGTAAACTCATTTCTCCCATGCCAATCCAAGTTCCTATAACTGTTAGTAAGATGGACAGGATTGTAACATTAAACAATATATTAAATAATGTTTTCGCATTGAACCCATCTGTCGGTTTAGTGAACTTTTCGACCAACTTATTAGCAATCGGTCCAGCAACCATCGTTACCAACAAAATAACAAAAACCCATACGAATGGGATCATCTGCAAGGTATTAAAATAAACTTCTTTATGAAATCCAAATTTAAATCCCATAATAAGAGGCGCGATAATATTCACTGAAATGACTGAAATAATACCTACAAACAGCGCAAACTCTTTTCCATTTCTAGGTAACCTTGTTTCTTCCTGCATAGACGTTGTCATCTCCATAATTAATATTTCAGATGGCAGACGTATCTATCACAAGACATATATTTTTGGTCATAATGCAAGACCAATATCTCTACACACTGATTTAATTATTATAACACTTTCTTTGAACTCAAATAAATATTACAAATCTTATTTCACAATAATGGCCCGTTCAATCCACTCTTTTAAGTGAGTTTCTTCATATGTCACCCAATAACCCCTGATACATACACTTGAAAATTCCTTCAACGTACTGTACACCTGCATTGGTCATCTCCATGCTCTATAATCCCCAACTTTCACGTCACCTGTTTGTGTTTTCGCATATAAGCCTGAATCTCGAAATACTCAACATGCTCCGGTAGTAGGTCTTTAATCGGACGTAGTCGTTCTGTATCGGCCTCTTTAACAGCAGCGGCAATGAGGACTTCATTGTCAGGATTGATAAAGTTACTCCAATCAATATTCAGTCCTTCCTCATCACAGGTCAACAGATGTTTCTCAATCGTTTTCGCAGATAAACCGCGTTTATCAGCAATGTCCTGTACCGACAAACCATTTTGATACAATTGATACGTCTCATGGTGACTAGGATTGTCGTTCGATTTCCCTTGTTTGCGTTGGGTGGGTGCTTCTTTATAATGAGAAGTCTGATCTTGTTGTTGGCTGATGGCATGTTCCTCACAATAAGCAGCGATCGTCTTCATAAACGTCGATCCATAATAATCCAACTTTTGCCGACCGACACCCTTAATTTGTAAAAATTGTTCATTCGTTGCTGGCAACTGAGCACTCATTTCCCGTAACGATTGGTCGGAAAAGATCACATACGGCGGGACTTTTTCCGATTCAGCAATATCTTTTCTTAATTGTCTCAGCCGCTCAAATAGCGCATCATCAGCGACCAACTGTTTGGCCTGGACACTTTCTTTCTTCCACACATGAGCGTCACCTTTTAATACGGGAACAGCCTTCGATGTTAAGACTAAGACGGGATAGGACCCCCCCGTCGGCTGTAAGTACTCTTCAGCGGTTAAAAAGTCGATGAATTCACTCACTTGGCTTTGCGTTTCGTCACGCAAAATCCCGTAGGTTGATAATTGATTGAATCCAAATGACTGGATCTTTTTATCGGAAGAGCCTGTGAGAACCTTTGCGATAAACAATTTACCAAATTTTTGCCGCATACGTGTGACACAAGAAAACACCATTTGCGCTTCGCGGGTAACATCAACCGCTTCACGATCATCACGACAATTGCCGCAATGCCCACAAGGGACAGCATCACTTTCACCGAAATAAGTCAAAATATATTGCTCGAGACACATTTCTGTATGTCCATAGCCAATCATTTTTTGCAGTTTATCATATTCTTGTTGTTTGCGTTCATCATCCATGTCGGACTGATCAATCAAGAACTTTTGGATATGGATATCTTGAGGTGAAAACAATAGGATGCATTCGCTATCTTCACCATCACGGCCTGCCCGCCCGGCTTCTTGATAATAAGATTCAATGTTACGGGGGATGTTATTGTGGATGATATATCGCACATTGGATTTATCGATGCCCATGCCAAACGCCGATGTCGCTACCATAACCGTAATATCATCATAGAGAAACCGCTCCTGGTTGTCATTTCGTTCCGCTTCTGACAATCCAGCATGATACTTCCCTGCGTTAAAACCGTTCGTCATTAAAAACTGATGAAGACGCTCCACCTCTTTCCGGGTGGCAGCATAAATAATCCCGGATTGAGCTTTATTTTTATTAATGTAATCAGCAATAAACGGATCCTTAGCTTGGCCTTTAATCACTTGGAAGTATAAATTCTCTCGTCCAAATCCTGTTAATACGACACCTTGATCATCGATCGTCAATAATTCGCAGATATCTTCCGTAACCTTGGGTGTTGCGGTCGCCGTTAAGGCAACAACCACTGGTTTCCCTGGAATATAGTTGATCATATCATGAATCAGGCGATAACTTGGCCGAAAATCATGCCCCCATTGCGAAATACAATGGGCTTCATCAACAGCTACGAGCGCTACATCCATCTGATCAAGAACGCGCTGAAACATTGGAGAAGACAATCGTTCCGGAGCCACATAGAGAAGCCTGTACACTCCTTGGACAGCGCCATCTAGCCTTGCCCGGACCGTCTCATCCGGAATAGAGCTATTAATAAACGTTGCCGGAATCCCTTGTTTTTCAAGTTCATCGACTTGATCCTTCATCAATGATATGAGTGGCGAAATGACCAAAGTGACTCCTGAAAACATCATGGCCGGAATCTGATAGCAAATCGATTTTCCCCCGCCAGTCGGCATAATACCTACAGTATCTTGTCCTTGCAAAAGCCGTTTAATAATCTGTTCCTGTCCAGGTCGAAACTCGTTATAACCAAAATAAGTATTTAATAGTTTTTGTGCTTCACTCATCATGTTTTTGACATCCTTATCTCCCTTTAACATGCTTCACTCATCATAACATGCCACCTGATCAACATGTGGGAGCATTTTATTGGACATTCCAATTAATTTCCATTATATTAAAAGTTTAGTTACAGCATATATATTGGAGGCGAGACGCGTCATGGATCAAATCCTTAAACCATACCCGCTGCCTGATACAATAAAAACACGCATTCAATCAATCAATAACAACAATCAAATCCGGATTCAAGACGACCTCGATAAACTCGGCCGAACCGGCTATACAGCACCCGATACCCATATTGTCAGCGATGCGATCATTGCCTTGGCACTTGGCAAAAATGTCCTGCTCAAGGGGCCAACAGGTTCTGGGAAAACTATGCTTGCCGAATTACTGTCGACGATTTTTTATCAACCGCTCCATTCCATTAATTGCTCCGTCGACTTGGATGCCGAGGCATTGCTTGGTTATAAAACGTTAGAATATGACGACAATCAGCACGCACATATTAAGTTCGTCTCCGGCCCGGTTGAACAGGCAATGAAAAAAGGGCATGTGCTCTATATTGACGAAATCAATACAGCCAAAGCAGAAACATTGCCGATTTTAAATGGCGTCCTCGACTATCGTCGCATGGTACTGAATCCATTCACCGGTGAAACGGTGCGCGCCAACGAAAACTTTGGCGTGATTGCTGCGATTAACGAGGGCTACGTCGGCACCACCCCTTTAAATGAAGCTTTGAAAAACCGGTTTGTCGTGATTGACGTCCCTTACCTGCAAGGAGACCAATTAAAAGCAATGCTTCGCGAACAATCGTTGCTTAAAGATGACGAGACGCTGTCACAATACGTTACACTGAGTCATGACCTCATCGAAAAAGTCAAAGATGGACAAATCTCTGAAGACGGCGCTTCCACCCGGTCATTGTTAGACGCCTGCGATTTGTCAGCTTATATGAAACCCAAGCGCGCTATCCAGAGGGCCATCACTGACAAACTTGACGATGACCGCGAAAAAGCCGCTGTCTTAAATATTGCCGAAACGATCTTCGGACGCTAAGCAGAAGGACTTGAAAGGGTGTCATGATGAAGTTCTTAGATTTTATGGAAAAACGGATTGATCCGTTTTTAAAAATCGAATTATCCGACTTAGCCAAAACATTGGCAGACAACGCCGACTTGAATGTCGAATTCGCATTTCATTCGTATTATAAAAAAGGCGCTGATCTCGTCACCGTTAGCCATTATTGGAACCGTCTGCTCGACGATCGGAACATTGATGGCATGAAAAGCGACATATATTTGCGTGCTTACGGTAACATCCACTTTACAGATTATCAGGTCGTCAACCATTATCTTTCGGGGATTGAAAAGCAGCGTTTCCCTTCGTTTCGTAAACAACTGTTTGCTTTACTGGAAGACGAACGATTGGAACAAACCATCATTAAAGATCGGCCGGGAATGAGCCCCGCCTTTTCCAGTCGTCGCGCCCTTTTCTACAATCGATTCCGCGAACGATTCACCGTTCACAAGAAACAAGCACAGTGGCTTGACCTGCTCTTATGTGCAGCTTATTTGGAAAAGGTAGATCGGCCAGCGGTTCTACCTGCATTCTTACAAACAATCAAACCACAAATCAAAAGCGCCGTAAGAGCAGCGCAAACCGCTGAGTCAACCCGTGATATCGTCCATGTGGCTGAAACATTAATTTCCAATCTGCCAAATGGCATAGACGACATGACGGCTGCCTATTTTACCATGCATGAAGCGGCGCAAGTGGAAGAAACTGAGAAAACCACTGACACTATGGAAGACACTCACGAACTAGTGAGTGATTCTGAAGAAACCTTTGATGATGACCAAGAACCCCATAATGAATCCATGCCATCGTGGCATCAAGAGCAGGAACAAGAAGGTGACAACTTCCTGCAATTTGACTTGAACGAAGGTTCGACGACCGATTTGCTCGGTGAAGGCGAACGTCAAGCGGAACAAGGTGATCAAGCCTACGCCAGTGTCGAAGGCGGCGCTCAAGATACGAATGGTCAGAATTATGATAACTTGGACGATTTGGAGCAAACCGCGACAACCGAACCCGGACACCAGCAAGGACCCATGGGTGAAGCCAACCGTCAAGCTGTCGCTTACTATCTATCACCTGAGCGCCCAACCATAGATGACATCCAAGCTTACAGCCAGCTGAAAGCCCAAGTCAAACCCGTTCAAAAACCATTACAACAGTCGTTGAAGAAGACGATCGAACAGAAACGAATCGCGCCAAGATCCGACCTTCACTTTGGCCGGCTTGGCAGAAAACTATTAAAAATTGTCACTGACGACAATCCACGACTCTTTTATAAAAAAGATGAAGATAACCAAGAATTGGATGTGACTTTTTCTCTTCTGGTCGATTGCTCTGCATCCATGCACGACAAAATGGCGGAAACCAAAGCGGGCATTGTTTTATTTCACGATACGTTGACATCACTTAACATTCCACATGCTATCACTGGCTTTTGGGAAGACGCTTTATCTGCAGATGACCAAGGACAGCCTAACTATTTATCAGAAGTCATCACCTTTGAACGCTCACTGCTGCCCAATCAAGGAGCCAAAATTATGCAGCTAGAGCCTGAGGAAGATAACCGGGACGGTTACGCAATTCGTTTAGCGGCTCAATCGCTTGAGCGTCGACCGGAAAAGCACAAAATTTTATTTGTATTCACTGATGGCGAACCATCCGCTTATAACTACAGTGATAATGGGGTTGTTGACACCAAAGAAGCTGTGATTGCTGCGCGTAGAAAAGGCTTAGAAGTTATTGGCGTTTTTCTTGCGTCAAACAACGCTCAGGAAAGCGAACAAGCGACGATGAAACATATTTATGGGCGCCAGAACCTTATCATTCCTACAGTTGAAGATATCCCCTATTATGTGACACCCCTATTAAAACGTGTGCTTTTGAAGTATATTTAACATAGGATGAGAAATGAAACATTATGCTTGAACTAAAGGAGGTAAGAAAGTTTGAAACGGCTATCATTGATTTTTATGGGGCTATTATTTGCAGCTGCGCTTGCCGGTTGCTCAGAATCGCCGAAACCGCAAGATGCTCTGGAGAAGTATGTAAAGGCTTGGAACAATCAACAATATGAAGATATGTATGCAATGCTTTCAAAGGATGCCAAACAATCGATTGACAAAAAAACATTCGTCAACCGCTACAAGGATATCTATCAAGGGATAGAAACGTCCAACCTCGAAGTGTCATACAAGAAACCGGAGAAAGAAGAAGATATTGACTATGATGACATTCAGGAAAAAAACTTCACCTATCACGTCAAGATGAACACATTAGCTGGCAAAGTATCGTTTGACGATCAAGTTAAACTCATGAAAGAAAAGACTGATGATGACGTATCATGGCGTATCAATTGGGACACATCCATGATCTTTCCACAGCTGAAGAAAGGCCAAACCGTCCATGCAAAAACCCTTTCAGCGGAACGCGGCGAGATTTATGATCGTAATGGGAAAGGACTCGCGATTAACGGTGAGGCATATGAAATCAGTCTTGTTCCCGGTGACGTTAAGGAACATCCGAAGTCAATTGATAAGCTTGCAAACATCCTAGACATTGATGTTCAATATATTAAAGATCAACTTGATCAAAGTTGGGTTAAAGCTAACACCCGCGTTCCTATTAAAACCGTCTCAAAATCAGATAAAAAAACGATTAATCAAGTTAAAAAGCTTAAACCTGTCATTACGCCCACGGTACCAGCTAGACAATACCCATGTGGCGCTGCCTGTGCCCACTTAACTGGCTACACAGGAGGGATTACGGGTGAGGAATATCAAAAATTGAAAGATAAGGGGTATACAAAGCAATCTTCTGTTGGCAAACGAGGGCTTGAAAGCCTGTTAGAAGATCAACTGCATGGAAAAAGCGGCGGTGTCATTTACATTAATAACAGTGACGGGGATCGCGTTGCGACCATCGCTCAAAAGGACCCCGTTAATGGTCAAGACACCAAACTAACCATTGACCGTTCATTACAACAAACCATCTACCAACAAATGAAAGGTGATGCTGGAACCGCGACAGCGATTCATCCGAAAAAAGGTGGCGTGTTAGCACTGGTTAGCACACCAGCTTTTGATCCCAATCAATTTGTTCTGGGGATATCATCAGACGAATACAAATCATTACAAAACGACTCAGGACAACCATTAATTACGCGCTTTAGCAAAACGTACGCACCAGGATCAACCATGAAACCCTTGACAACAGCCGTTGCCTTAAAAAACAAGGCGATTCAACCTGATACAACCATGACGATAAACTCCACAAAATGGCAAAAAGACAGTTCCTGGGGAGACTATTACGTCACCCGGTTGAACCACGACACTCGTATCGACTTGCACACGGCACTTGTTAAGTCTGACAACATTTATTTTGCTAGAACAGCTTTAAAAACAGGTCAAGAGAATTTTGTTAACGGATTACAATCATTCGGTTTTGGTGAAAAACTGGGACTCCCTTTTCCAATGGAACCCTCATCCGTTTCAAAAAATGGATCGATTGACTCTGAAGTCGCGTTAGCCAATTCAGGTTATGGCCAAGGGCAAGTCAACGTTAATCCGTTACATATGTCTTATATGTACAGTGCCTTTATTAACGATGGAAATATTGTTCAACCCCATTTGCTTAAGGGGCAACAAAACGGAAAATGGAAACAAAACCTCATATCATCCGGAGCAGCGAACACCATTCATGATGCGCTCGTCGATGTCGTCCAAAAAGGAACTGCCTCAGAACCCAATGTTACCGGCATCCATATTGCTGGCAAAACGGGAACGGCTGAATATAAAAAAGAGCAAGGCAAAACCGGACGTGAAAATGGCTGGTTTGTCGCCTATGATACTCAAAAAAACGATCTCTTAATGACCATGATGATTGCGGATGTTCAAGACCGCGGCGGCAGTCATTACGTCGTTAAGCAAGTTAAAAACGTTTTTAAAAAAGTCACTGACTAACCTTTTACAAGAACCACCCCTTTGGCTTAACCATCAGCCTTTTGGGTGGTTTTTTTCTGTTCATCTGGGTCATGGTTATTTGTTGCGATCAAGGTCGCAATTTTGCGAATCACCCCTGCCACCAGCATCCACACCGTACAAGAAAGAATAAACGGAAACAACAACGTCTCAACAAGGTTAATCGGTAACCATTGTCTGAAACTAAAAAGTGCAGCCCCAAAGGTAAAATACAAAATTCCAATGTCGCCTAAAATTAAATACCACGGCCGTCTTTGTTTAAAGAAATAGACAATCAAATAGCCGCCAATGGCGATTAAGGTCATCCCTAAAACCAATTGTATAAAAGGCATCCCAGCCTCCCTCCTCGATCTGTTTCCAGTCTTTCCATACAAACAAATTTATACACACATGTTTTGCCAAAATCACAAACGCCACATCAGCCTTAAATGACTTGTTTATAGTTGATCGCCGAGACAAGCCATTGATTATAACATATACAGATTAGAGGAGGGATTCAATTGAAAAATGTGATTTTGTTTGCTGATACCGGGATCGATGATACGCTCGCGATCATTTATGCTTTGAAACATCCAAACATCAATTTAGTTGGGATTGTGAGTGGTTATGGAAATGTCGAACGTAATAAAACATTACGGAATGCAGAATATCTCTTAGATCTGGGAGATCGCAGTGATATTCCAGTCATCGCAGGTGCGACACGGCCATTAAGCGGTGAAGAACCTCCATTTTACCCGGATGTTCACGGTACTGAAGGTCTGGGGCCTATTGATCCGCCTATTAATGAAGAACGCTATTCGGATCGAAGTAACTTTAGTAAACTGTTCGAGCTTATCAAAGCCTATGAGGATGACATAACAATTGTTAATGTTGGCCGGATGACATCACTGGCTATGGCTTGGAATTTGAGTCCAGAGACGATGCAGCTAGTTTCAAACTATTATGTTATGGGTGGTGCCTTCTTGGTACCTGGTAATGTCACCTCTGTCGCTGAGGCCAACTTTTATGGTGACCCTATGGCAGCCGACTTTGTCATACAGACAGCTCAGAATGTGACGGTCATTCCGCTAAACGTCACGGAAAAGGCATTGATCACTCCTGGCCTTGTGGATTACATTGATCAGCAAACGCGATCGGAATTGGGACAAGTGATCGAACCAGTACTTGAATACTACTATGACTATTATAGGGAAGTTCAGCCAGGTATAGAGGGCAGTCCCGCCCATGACTTATTAGCAATGATGGCTGTTGTTGATGACGCTAACATGCTCGAATATCATCAACGTAGGGTTAGAGTCGCTCACATGGATGGCGTCGCAAAAGGATTAAGTATTGCCGATTTCCGGGCATCGGCAGAGGACTGTCATGAACCCGAATGTGATCGTATTGCGTTGTCCATTGACTATAATCAATTTGTGACTAACTTTTTAGATATTATGACGCGACATGTCTAAATGTTGATTTTTACCTTTCATTGAAAAAAGATGCCCAATGGGCGTCTTTTTTTACTGCCTCCCTCTTCATGGAATCTTACGCTACATCCCCATCACCTTTCTAAAATGACGCTATCATTAAATATTGTCAGATTGTCCGTTCATATCCATCAATATAGATTAATACATTAAATTGAACTCAGGTTAAAGGAATGATTTGGTGAATCAATCCAAGCGCGTTAGACAAGAGATCGAAAAACGATGTCATCAATTGTTTGAACATCAAAGTGATGACGGGGCATGGCATTATTGTTTTGAAGGGGCCCTTATGACCGATGCCTACATGATTATTTTGCTTCGAACACTTAATTTAGATGAAGGTACCATCATCCGGAAGTTAGCGGATCGTCTGCGGAGACAGCAGCAAACCAATGGGACATGGCAAGCTCATCCGGATGAACCCAGCGGGAATTTATCTGCCACAACCGAAGCTTATATGGCCCTTTTATATTCAGGATATGTCGATCAAACAGAGCCGGCTATGAAAAAAGCAGCCGCCTATATCAGAGCGCAGGGTGGTCTAAAAAAGACTGGGGTGTTAACCCGACTATTTTTGGCAATGAACGGCCATTATCCTTGGCCTATACTCCCTGTAAACCCAGCTATTGTTGTTTTACTACCGGCGATTTCTCCCGTAGACTTTTATTCTTTGTCCAGTTATGCCCGGGCCCACTTTGCTCCCGCCTTACTTGCAATCGAACATCAATTTTCCAAAACAAGTCAATGGACACCTGACTTAAACCATCTCAATAAAAAAGGATTAAGATCGGATCAACAAAATGACTATTGGCCGGAAATTCAAACGTTGTCCCACGGCACCAGAGATCGCCGATCATTCTTTTCTAACTTAAAAGATGAATGGTACAAACTTAACCAACTTCCAAACAACCTTAAAACGAAACCAGATCGATGGATTGAGGACTATATCTTATCACGGATTGAACCTAATGGTACCTTGCTGAATTATGCCAGCTCCACCTTTTTTATGATATACGGGTTAATGGCTATGGGGTATGCTGCTTCTTCACCTATCATTCAAAAAGCCGTGGATGGCTTAAAAGGCCTGATTTGGGATGCCAATGATGCGTATCATGTACAAAATTCACCTTCAACCGTTTGGGATACAGGACTTATTAGCTATACGCTTCTGGAAAGTGGCATTAAACAAGATCATCCCGGCCTCCTTAAGGCAGCTGATTACTTACTTAACCACCAACAGCAGAAATATAGTGACTGGGCGATTCACGCCCCCAAAGCAGAACCTGGAGGATGGGGTTTTTCACCGTCCAATACCCTTCATCCAGACATGGACGACACGCAAACTGTGCTAAGAACCATTGAGCACTACGCCAAACAACATCAAGCTTATCACACAGCTTATCAGGAAGGCGTACACTGGCTGTTATCAATGCAAAATTCAGATGGCGGTTGGGCGGCGTTTGAGCGCAATACAGATCAATATTTTCTAGCTTTACTTCCTATCAAACATATGAGAAGCGCTGCCATTGATCCAGCGACACCTGACCTCACAGGAAGGACCTTACAGTACCTTGGAAAGCATTTGCAGCTTGATGACAATCATCCCAAGGTTAAAGCAGCCATCAAATGGTTGAAACAGCGCCAAGAGGGTAATGGATCCTGGTATGGACGTTGGGGAGTCTGTTATATCTACGGGACATGGGCGGCTGTTTCCGGATTGGCTTCTGTGTCCACAGGTCAATCAAACGCTGAAGCCATACAAAGAGCTGTCAAATGGCTGACAACCATCCAAAATGAAGATGGCGGTTGGGGTGAATCATGCCGCAGTGATGTTAGTAAATCTTACGTCCCTTTATCCCAGAGTACACCTGTACAAACAGCCTGGGCTGTTGACACGCTTATCGCAGCATCTGAAAAATCTCATCGCGTCATCGAAAATGGCATCCATTATTTATTAAATGCGACGAACGTAACTGAAGAAGCCACAAACGATCCCACCGGTGTCGGTTTACCTGGACAATTTTATATACGCTATCATAGTTATCAGTATATTTGGCCTCTGCTTGCTCTTGCTCACTACTATAATAAATTTGGGAAAAATTGATCTGAAGAAGATGTAAACTAAAAGATGCCTAATAAGGGTGTCTTTTTTATTGGATTGATCGCTTAGAAGGATGAATCGTAGAAGTTGTAAGACATTATTGATTAATAATATTTTTTAAATCTCTAACATCTGCTTCTTGCTTAATAGAACGAAAGGATATGATTTCCATTGCTCTCTGATGTTGTTCAAATTCACTACTTATCGAGTTTTCTAATCGCTCAAATTGGATAGGAATATCCGACACTTTTCGTTCTAATTTCGTTTGACCATCTTCCAGCGTTTCCAACCGATGCTCAACTTTCGTTTGACCTTCCTCTAAGCTTTCTAATCGCAGTTCTACTTTCGCTTGACCTTCCTCTAACAGTTCTAGCCGCATTTCTACATTGCTGAGACGTCCTTCTACTTTGTCTAAGTGTCCTTCTACATTGTCTAAACGCCCCTCGACATTGTTTAAACGCTTTTCAACTTGTTCTAAGCGCCCTTCGACTTGTTCTAAACGACCGTCAATTTTATCAAATCTTTCATTCATTTCTGTACGAAATTGAATAAATTTCTCATCAATAACGGTTCTTAACATTTCTTTTAAATCATCACTCATTTTATCACCTCCAAACTATCTATTATTATAGCATTTCATTTCATTCAGAACACACCAAACATTTGTTCTTGTTAACTATTATACATCATTTCTATAAAGAATCAATCACTTTTTTCGCGAAAAACATCAAAATGCTTCGTAAATATTTATTTAAAGACGGGGCTTTCGCCATTAAATGCTTGGCGACAAGCCAAGTTTTCTTTACAATAATAATGAGGAGGTCATACATATGAGTAATCGTATTGAAAAGGATACCATCGGAGAAATCGAGGTTCCAGAAGACAAACACTGGCGCGCCCAGACTCAGCGAAGCTTTCAAAACTTCAAAATCGGCGATGAAAAAATGCCAGAGGGCGTTATCAGAGGATTCGCTTATCTAAAAAAAGCGTGCGCCATCGTCAACAACGAGAAAGACAAGCTTGACCATGACAAAAAAGATGCCATTGTTGCCGCTTGTGACGAAATACTTGAAGGCAAGTTAAATGACCACTTTCCGCTTGTCGTTTGGCAAACAGGGAGCGGAACGCAAAGTAACATGAACGTTAATGAGGTCGTATCCTTCCGGGGCACAGAAATGCTTAAGGAAAAAGGCAGCGACAAAACGATTCATCCGAACGATGATGTGAACATGGGACAGAGTTCAAATGACACTTTCCCAACCGCTATGCATATTGCCGCCGTTTTATCGGTCAAAAGGCAACTGATCCCTGCCATTGAAAAACTCGCTGGTACTTTTAAGAACAAATCTGAAGCATTTAATGATGTGGTTAAAATTGGTCGGACGCATCTACAGGACGCCACACCATTAACGCTCGGTCAAGAAATCAGCGGCTGGTATACCATGCTGGAAACATCGCTTGAAAGTGTCCGACAGACTGTGGATCATCTACGTGAATTGGCAATCGGCGGGACAGCAGTTGGTACCGGCCTTAATACTCCGAAAGATTTTGGTGAAAAAGTGGCAGCGACGCTGACTGAGCTGATCGGTGAAGAATTCCGGAGCGCCCCCAACAAATTTCATGCGTTGACAAGCCATGATTCGATCACAAATACACATGGGGTTTTAAATTCTCTAGCCGGCGATCTTATGAAAATAGCCAATGACGTTCGCTGGTTAGCCAGCGGTCCGCGCTCAGGCATCGGCGAAATTACAATTCCGGCCAACGAACCGGGCAGCTCCATCATGCCAGGCAAAGTCAATCCAACCCAAGCCGAAGCCTTAACCATGGTTGCTACTCAAATTATGGGTAACCAAACAACAATCAGTGTGGCCAACAGCCAAGGTAACTTTGAACTTAATGTCTTCAAGCCCGTGATTGTTTATAATTTCTTGCAATCGGTACGCTTGCTAACCGATGGGATGCACTCTTTTAATGACAATTGTGCTGTCGGTATTGAGCCCGATCATGATCGCATCAAGCAACATTTAACGAATTCCTTAATGCTTGTTACAGCATTAAATCCACATATTGGCTATGAGAACGCAGCAAAAATCGCCAAACAAGCCCACGCTGAAGGATTAACACTTAAAGAAGCTGCAGTAAAAAGTGGCATCTTAACCGAAGAACAATTTGAGGAATACGTCAATCCTCAAGATATGGTTTAATCCATATGAAAGAGGCTGGACAAATCTAAACAGGATACACAATAGCCGAACAATAAGATATGAAAGCAAGTTCTAAGCGTCGTCAAAATACGTAGACGCCTCGGCAAGCGAAGGACTTTGACGAAGCAATGACGATTTTCAACAAATAATCCGAACTGATCAATAATCAGTTCGGATTATTCTCTGTAACTAATATACTTTTGTCTTAGCCCCATTCTCTCTATATATACAATATGAAAAAACTAAGGATTAAAGCGATTTCGCTTAATTAGTCGGTAAATCGTATAGCCGATCACTCCTACAATCACAACAGCAAGAGATACGGTTCCGAGATAGTCGTTAATCAATCGTTTCGCTTCCTCACCATAAAATGTAATTAATAGACCTTCTGCAAAAAAGCGAACCCCGCGACCGATCAGTGACCATATAATCACTTGCGGTATCGCGACTCTAAATATGCCCGATATAATCGTGAAGATCTTATATGGGACAGGTGTAAATCCGGCAATCGCGAGTGAAGCACCGCCATACTTTTTAAAGTAACCTTCCGTTAAATCAATTTTATCATCCGATACAAATTTGGCTAAAATCTTCCTTCCAAACAGCCGGCCGATCCACCAACCCAACAGTGCCCCTGCAACTGAAGATACGGTCGTTACGAGCGCATACAACAGTGCTGAGGATGGGTTCGCTAACGCTAGCGGAATCAGTAACACATCTGGAGGCACGAGGAAAAATGATGACTCAGTGAAAGCAACAATCATAAGTCCCCAAATATCAAATTTCAAGAAAAAATCAGCCATGGCTTCAATCCATTGATGCATATGTCGAGATCACCTGCTACCCTATTATTTAGAACGCATTTTATCTTATTAAATCATAGGCATTCTTATAACACTTAATCTATCAGACTTTAATTTATAAAAAAATAGTTGTCACACTTTTTTAACGTAATTATTTTGGTCCATTAACGCCGTACAGAAAACCTAAGGAACACTGAGTTCTGAGTTATTCCTTAGGTTCAACATGGACTTGAGCATCCATGATATCATATTGATTGATCAAAGCCTTTTCGACTTCTTGAGTAATATCGTGACTCCTTTTGACATCAAGTTCAGGATTAACGTGAATGACAACATCAACAATCACGTTGCTGCCGTACGTCCTCGCCTTAATATTCCCGATCTCTTTGACACCAGGAACCCTAAAAATGGTTTGTTTATAGGCTGTTAATTGGTTTTCATCAAAACCATCCGTGAGTCGATGAGACGATTCCTTAAATATATCCCAGGCTGTTTTACATATAAGCAGCCCGACAATAATCGCCGTCACGGGATCTAACCATGGCAAACCAAATTGCGAACCGATAATCCCGACAGCCGCACCGATACTCACCCATGCATCTGATCGGTTATCTTTAGCTGCTGCCATTAAGGATTGACTGTTGACTTGCTCTGCTAGCCTGCGATTATACCAATAAACACCATACATAACCACTGCTGCTCCCAGAGCCGTCCAAGCGGAGAGCCAATCCGGCGACTGATGCCTATCACCAATGACCGATAGAAATGCTTGATATAATACTTGTAAGCCAACCGTCATCATAATAAATGATGCAATCAGTGATGCCACTTGTTCAGAACGCCAGTGACCATAAGGATGATCCTCATCAGGTGGCTTCCGCGAAATTTTCAATCCAACTAAAACGGCCACTGATGCAATAATGTCTGTCGTATTATTTAATCCATCAGCTCTAAGGGCTTCAGAACCTGAAAATGTACCAATAACTAATTTAATGACAGACAAAAATATGTAGGCGATGATACTGATAACCGCCCCTTTTTCCCCTGTCTTTATATCCCGATAATCTTGACTCACAAGGTCAACCTCCAAAAAATAATTGAAGCATGATAAATCATAACAAACGGTTTCTAGGTAAGTCTACAGAAATTTTTTGTAGTCATTACATCTATTTGAACATGATTAAAAAAAGTTGGACGTAATCAACTCTTATCTCCTTAAAAGATAAACTTTTTTATAGAAGCTTAGCCCCACCAGAATACTCTGATGGGGCTTTCCTTACTGCTGTGAGTCATCATCATCTTTCTTATGATGTTGATTGTCTTTAGCCATTTTCAATAAATTTTCCAGCATGTGAATCATATCATCATCACTGCGCCCGCGTTGGGTTAATTGTTGATCATGTCTCTCCTGGTCATCTTCATCTGCTTCAGATGTTGACGTATCACTTTCGGATATTTCCCCTTCAATCGAAGATTTCGGTCCATCTGGCAGCTGATCTTGTTTACGACGTTCATCCACCAAATAAGCGGGAATCGGCATGCCATCAGGCGTCACATAATATTTGTGCATACGTCGTGTCTCTTTATCAAAATAACTGTAGACGACTGGAACGACAAGCAAAGTAAGGAAAGTCGCACTAATCATACCGCCAATCACGGTTATTCCCATTGGCTGTTGGATTTCCGTGCCTTGCCCAATACCTATAGCGATTGGAACCAACCCTAGAATTGTTGTAATAGCGGTCATTAAAATCGGACGGGTTCTGACTTTAACGGCTTCAATAATGGCGTCGTAGGATCGTTCACCGCTTGCTTTCAATTGATTGATATAATCAACCAACACAATTGCGTTATTGACGACGATACCCGCCAGAACAACTAAGCCTATGAGCGCAGTAGCACTAATCGGTGTCTGAGTCATCGTTAACCCCAAAGCAACACCAATAAAGACTAATGGAACCGTCAGCATAATCACAAAGGGATATTTGAACGATTCAAATTGAGCTGCCATAACGAAATAGACTAAAATCACGGCTAAACCGAATGCCAACCCGAGCTTTTGAATCGCGTTCTGAAGCATTTCAAAATCTCCCGTGTATGAAACATCCACCTCATCATCGAGATCTAAATCTTTAATATCTTTTTGAATGGCTGATTTCACTTCACCCAACGTTGTATCATTTGAAAACTCGACGGTAAATTCAACAGCTCTCTGTTGACCTTTCCGGTTAATAGCAACGGGCGAATCACCTGTTTTCATTGATGTCACTTCATTTAAAGCAACGTATTGTCCTGTTGGCGCTTTGATCATTAAATCTTTTAAAGCTTGTTTTGATTCTGTCGTTTCATTGTTGTAACTCACATTAACATCCAACACTTGACTATCTTTTGTCGTTAGTTGGGTCGCATCTGTACCTCGCGTCACACTATTAACGACTTGAGCGATCTGCCCTGGAGTAAAACCATGATCACGAGCAGCCTCGTTATCCACTTGGATTTGTAACTCTTGGACCGTTTCAGACTCATTATTCGTCACTTCAACCACATCATCAATGTCTTTCACTGTTTTACTAATATCTTGGACTGCTTTATCTAAACGCTGGATATTATCATCACGAACATTAAACGTTAAAACATTGGCTTCAGAGCCCATACCGTTCTGTTGATTAAGCTCAACTTTCTTTGCTTTCACGGCGGCATCTTCAACATCATTTCTGATTTCTTCAATAAATCCGGACGTTGCCATATCCCGATTGTCTTGATCAGCCATACTGATGTAAATTTGGGCTTGACTCGGTGTTCCTTCACCACCAGGTCCTTGGCTCTGTGATGAACCTACAAGACTGAAGTAATCTTTAACTGCCGGCTGGTCATCAAGAACATCTTCAACATTTTGAACGACCTTATCCGTAGTATCTAAAGCCGTTCCATTTTCCATTTCTAAATTGATCGTAAAAAAACCTTGATCCTGCTGAGGTAGGAATTGTGTCCCGGTTCTTGTTAATCCAAAAATACCGCCTGCCAGTAACAAAATCGTAATGAGTAACACAGTGATCCGGTGGTTAAGTGCCCACGCCGCTGCATTCCCTATGGATTTAACAAGACCGCTGTTTCGACGTTTTTCCTCAATGTTTTTCTCAGAAGGTTTTAAAATCCGGCTTGCGATCATCGGAACAACTGTTAAAGCTACAAACAAAGACGCCAATAGACTGAAAGCGATCGTTAAAGAAAATTCTTTAAACAAATCCCCAATGATGCCCGTGATAAAGAATACCGGTACAAAGACTGCTACTGTGGTCAAGGTCGAGGCTATAATCGCAACACCGACTTCTTTTGTTCCCTCAAAGGCCGCCACCTTACCATCTTTGCCCATATTAATATGCCGGTAGATATTCTCGATGACAACGATGGAATTATCCACAAGCATTCCTATCCCTAAAGCCAAACCACCAAGCGTCATAATATTTAACGTAAAACCGGAAAAGTAGACTAATACAAACGTGACGATGACCGAGAAAGGAATCGATACACCGATAATCAATGGTGTTTTGAAGTTTCTTAGAAAGAAAAACAAGACAATCATTGCGAACACAGCACCAAGAATAAGCGAACGAATCATACTACTAACCGCTTGTTGTACAAACGTCCCTTGGTCAAATAAAACGGCCGATTCCATATCATCATATTGATCTTGACCCATTAAATCATCAAGTTTTTTATTAAAAGCTTTTGAGACACTTGCAGTATTCGCATCAGATTGCTGCATGACATTCATTAATAAGGCTGATTCTTGGTTGCTTCTTGTAATGGTATTATCATTGGTAGGCGCCACTTTGATTTGGCTAATGTCCTTAATGGTGACATCGTTTCCATTCGGTGCTTGTGTGACGACAACGTCTTTGACATCAGCCACTGAATGCAGTTGACTGATAATACGCGTCGTTAATTGTTTGTCACCAGACTTTACCGTCGAACCCGGTACCGATACGTTGTTGGCTTGAAGACTTTGAACAACATCGGATTGGGTCAACTGATAACTTTTTAGTTGGCTCTGATCTAACTGAACTTTGATCTCATCGACGGTTAATCCCTTGTAATTAACACTAGCGACACCATCTACTTGAGACAACTTTTGTTTCAAATCTTGGGCTTTCGTTTCGAGATTAATGTCGTCATTAGGTGAGCTTATAGCGATTTGCATAATCGGAAACTGTGATGGATCAAATTTCATAAACCGCGCATTTGAAACGCTATCGGGTAGATCGGTCGAATCAATCGCATTTTGAATATCGGACTGAACATCGTCAATGTCCGTGTCATTCGTGAATTGCAGAATGGTGACACTTGATCCTTCCTGCGATGTTGACGAAATCGATTTTAACCCTGATATCGTTGATAGGTTATCTTCGAGCGGCTTCGACACTTCTTCAACAACTTCAGTTGGCCCGGCGCTGGGATACGAGGCAACGACAGCACCGACAGGCGGATTAATGCTTGGAATTAATTTCAGCGGTGTACCGATCACTGAAACAATACCGAGAATAATAAAGATAAACATCGTTACTAAGGTGAATACCGGACGTTTAATTGAAAATTGACTGATTTTCAAATGCTGGATCCTCCTCTGTATGTACTTTTCACATTGTCTAAACGGTTGTCATTCCCGTCAAGTTTCAAACAATGCCCTATTGAACCCCGTTATGTTAAGTTTTCCTTAAGTGGATGTCAGACACATTATGGTTAACCGATTTTCTCAATATTAAATCCGCGCGTTCCCTTGAGGGTAAAATATTCAATCTGAGATTTTTCTTATTGATCTCATTCCATATTTGTGTCGCCTGACTAAGAGCTTCAGATTCAGTAAGGGCAGCATAAGCATGAAAATAAGCGTCAGGATCTTGAAACGCTGAGGCTCTTAAAAGCGAGAATCGATGAAGATACCATTCTTTTATATCTTCTTCTGCCGCATCAATATAAATAGAGAAATCGAAAAAGTCTGATACAAAGGTGTACGGCAGATTACCTCCCTTATTCTGAGGCAATTGTAGGACATTAATGCCTTCTAGAATAATAATATCAGGCTTATGAATGACATTGGCATCATTCTGCAGCACATCATACTGATGATGGGAATAAATAGGGACGGAAACATCGTCGGCCCCTGATTTCAGTTGATCAAGCACTTCAATCAGTTTTTTGACATTAAAACTTTCAGGAAAGCCCTTTCGATTCATGATGCCTTTTCTCTCTAGAACAGCATTAGGATACAAAAATCCGTCTGTTGTGATGATGTCAACTTTGGGACGTTCATCCATTCGCTCTAAAAGCGCTTTAATAAGCCTCGAAGTCGTGCTTTTTCCCACCGCAACACTGCCAGCAATACCGATAATAAAAGGAACCTTCTCGGTGCTTTTCTTTAAAAAGTCGTTTGTATGCTGGTGTAAAGTTTTAGATGCCGTAACATAAATATTTAAGAGCTGCGCAAGCGGCATATAAATGTTCTGAACCTCGTCAGGTGTGATTTCGACGTTAAGGCCTTCCAAAGCCTTGATCTCTTTCTTTTGCAACGGAATCGCATGATTTTTAGCTAGTTGAGACCACTCATCTCGTGTAAACGACATATACGGTGATACATCTTGTGTTTGATTCAATTTGACCCAACTTCCTTTTACCTAATGTCTATTGTTAAATACAAGTTACACTGATATTAATAATGATAACGTTATCCAATTAACACTATTGTTAAAGATAACGCCTATAGTAACATTCGTAAAGTGATATTATCTCATATCTTTGTCTTTTGGTGAATGATTGTTTTAGGAGGTTTTACAAAAGGAGGTTCTGATTCGTATCCTGCGAGCCCCCAAATAAAAAAACGTCCTTCCCATCAAAATGAGAAGGAGCGTTTCGTTTAAGGAATTTTATTTTTCCTAAAAAAGGAACCTCTTGAAAATCCAACTGAACCAATCTTGCAAGGTATCTTTTATGTCGTCAATAACCGGGTGATCATCGCGTCCAGGCTTTTGATGATGATGATGACCCACAATGTCTTCAGACGAACGGAGCTTCAGTTGAACAGTTCCGTTATTTTCCCCAGAGATACCGGTTAGGTTGACTTTATCTCCTTTTTTAAACGAAAAGTCAGCATAACTGAGTCCTGTACGGTGGTCGACATGCACCCATACACTTTGATGACTTTTGGTGACTTTCAATTCAAACGTCCCTTGATTATTGACTTGCTTGATTTCTGAAATTCGAACATTTTTTAGGCTGACGAGTTGTCCCTCGTTATCTTCACCCAAGTCATTAGGTTTCAGTTTCAGCGGTTTCGGCAGCTTGGATGTGCCCGATTTTTCTAAGGAAGTGATGCCAGCCAATTGAAGTTCACCATGAAATTCTCTAGTTTGCGCTGTAACTTTAACAACATCACCTTGTTTGACATCATATTCACTCTGATTAACATAAACTCCTGCTGTGTCATCCTGAATATAGAAACCTTTGTTACCCCAGGACCCTGGTGTTGACGTCACCACGCCTTCAACTGTAACGGTTGAACCTAGTTTAGCTTCGCGAGCCTTTTGAAGTGAAACCTCTCCTAAATGATTAGAGTCATCATTAACTTTTTTAATACGACCTTCCTTTTTGTAAGTGATCGGTTCGCCGTTGAAAGATTTAACAAAATTGATCGTGGCTTGTAAATCAACCGGACCGTCAACAGCATTCTTACCAAGTTCACTGATTGGACGATAACTGCTGCCTGTCGAGGTCGCCATATAATTATTGACCGTTAGCGTATATGTCTTGTCAGGATCAATTTTATCTCCATTAGGTAAGAAGATATCGACGACTTCATCCGTTGACTCCGACCAAGTATAGTTTAATCCTCCAACACTGAAATCGGGTCCATAGGTTTCGCTCAGTTGCGCATTTAAAATCTTGTACATATCCGCACCCGTGACATCCAGTTTGACGAGCCAGTTACCAAAGGGTTGGATGTTGTACAGATCGCCCCAAGTAATCGGCCCGGCCGGCAAATTGGCACGAATACCTCCCCCATTCATTAATGCGAAATCCGAATTCATTTCCGCTGTCATGGCATCAGCTAGTAAGTTGCCTAATGCATTGTCCCCTTTTGTTTCATCATTGGCATAGCCACCGTTGATATCAATAGCAGCTTGACCGACGACTTCTTCAGTAATAGGGGCAACTTTTTCTTTGTAAGTTTCGATAATATTTTTAACTTCAGGATTAGGTTCAATTTTATTCGTATAATTGTAGACAACTTCAGCTTTCTTGTTAACAATATCACCGGTTTCAGGGTCAATTTGAAGATCAATATCACCGAATGCTTTGCCGTATTCAGATGCCTGAACAATTAATTTATTATCGACGACACCATTATTGACTTTATGGTTATGTCCTGAGACAATCACGTCCACTTCATCATCGATATTCTTAGCCAGACCGGCCGCATCACCGGTTACCGTATCACCATTCTGCGTCCCTGGAATATGGGATAGAACGACAATTGATTCAACACCTTTTGCTTTGAGTTCTTTAGCATATTTGTTAACAGCCGTCGCTTCATCGGTGAAGGTGACATTCTCAATGGACGACGGAATAATGTCACCGCGGGCTGCCTGAGTGATTACACCGATAAATCCGATCTTTTCTCCGCCCACTTCTTGAATAGAATAAGGATTGAGCACAGGTTGACCGGTATCTTTATATTCAACGTTAGCCTCAATCATTGGAAAATTCATACCGTCATAGCCTTCAATACTCTTACCATCCTCATGTTCTCCGCCATTAATGAGTCGGTTCATTTCTTCTACGCCGTCATCAAACTCATGATTACCGACAGTGCCAACATCAAAGCC
Source organism: Tuberibacillus sp. Marseille-P3662 (assembly GCF_900178005.1). Taxonomy (NCBI): domain Bacteria; kingdom Bacillati; phylum Bacillota; class Bacilli; order Caryophanales; family Sporolactobacillaceae; genus Tuberibacillus; species Tuberibacillus sp. Marseille-P3662. Next base: position 2,037,967 of record NZ_FXBS01000006.1, read on the forward strand.
GATCGCTTCCATCACTTCTACTGTTGGCTCATCGTGTAGTAACGCAGAAACTGGTGGACTACCACCCACCATATCTCCAGAATGAACCATTAATGTGTTGGGATGGGTTGCTGCACGCTTTTTAAGGTAAGCGGCTTCGGTCGCCATACCACCGACGGTTTCCTCGGTACCATCGCCATCGACATCTGTTTGGACGACTTCGTTAATTTTACCGTGTAGATCATTCATCGTTAGTAACTGAACAGAAACAAGATCTTCTTTCGGCTGATCCGTAAATGCCGGGGTATACCCTTCTGCCTTAGCTGTCGCTTCATCCCAGAAGAAGATCCGTTTATCTACTGGGACTTGCTCCCAGTCCTTAGGTTTGACGTAGCTTTTGGTCTCCGAGTTACCAACATATTTGGTCAATCCTTTGCCCTGTTCCCGGGCCCGAAAAACAAACGGTAATTCCGCTAAAGGATCATCCGGATTCCATATCCCTAGTCCTTGGTCTTTCGCTGACCTGACAGCCGATTGATACTTTTGATATACAGTCTTATCACCGATCGGCCAAATGAAATAGGTAACAGCATAGCCTTGTCTCACCATTTCAAGGTTAATATTTTTCTCGTCCGATTTCCGGATGACTTGAGCGAGCAGTCGACCATAATCATCCTTCGGCTCTTGTCCAAGCTTGATCGTCACCTTATCACCGGACTGCAGCAATTTTTTCATGTAAGCTTTAGCAGCCTCACCGTGTTCCTTTTGACTTTTATCTGCATCCGTTGGTCCGTCATAATAGGTTTCCGATGTATCAATATTTAAGAACCGAACTTTGTCAGAACCAAGCACCGGATTTTTAAGATGAATCGTATCTCCGTCGGTCACATAGTCAACAGTTGCTGTATACTCACCAGCTGCTGTTGGAGCCTCAGGCTGCTCCGAGGATAAAGCGATGTCCGCAGATGAACGCGGTATCAGCTGATAGGCATCATTATATTGACCTAGAATCGCTGTCACATCATACCAGTGTCCAGCTTCAACGTTTGATAAATCAAGCGATCCTTCCATTACTCGAAGGGTCGTAGCTTGATAGTCTTGATTAATAAAAGTGATATTATAACCACCGCCTGCTGGCGAATCTGGAATGTTGCTAATATAGCCGTTCACATTGACCAGTGATCCTTCTAAAGGTTCAGAAACCGCTGATTGTTGAAGGTCAGCAATTGTGACATCTTTTGGCTGTGGTAATGAAGCATCTTCTTCGATAACTTTAATCCCATCTTGATTTGGCTTAATTTCCGTTAGCTGATTATAAGAAGTGATTTGACCTGTGACGCGGATTTTGTCTCCTTTCTCAAGCGAAGGAAACTGAGATGGATCAACAGCAAACACGTTGATACCTGCTGTGTCATCTTGAATGTAGGTTGACAGCTGCCCACCGCCAATCGCCGCATTATCAGCCGTAACGACCCCTTCAACAGTGACGATTTTCCCTGACATGCCTTTCGCCTGCTGAATGGTAGCCTCTTGGGGGGCCCCATCGTCAGGTGAAGTTCCTCCACCATCCATCTCATGTTGACCCAAATTCGAAAAAGTGTCATTTGAGAGAGATGTCCATTCTGTTTCATCATATGTCGTGTTCCCGCTTGTAACAGACGACTTTCGTACTAACGTTGTGTCTTTGGCAAAGGCTTGTCCGCTACCAATCGTACCGACAATGTCGACAGGCGACCCATCCTTATTTAGAACAATGGCGTCATTCCCATTAAAATTAACCACACCGGATGTTGTATCGGCGGCGTTAAGTATCTTGTCAGCAGCACTCGAATGAGCGATAACAAGTGTTTGACCACTGTCCAAATTTCCAGACAATTGTTGTGATCGGTTCGCGGTTTCACTTTCATTAGAGTATAATTCGATTTGATAGTTTGATAGATCAACCGCATGTCCAGTCCCATTAAAAATCTCAATGGCCTTGTTGTATGAACTTCCTTCAACATACTCCGAGATTATAAGATTTTCGGGACCCGATGTTTCTTCTGCACTCGCTGGTTGTGCCAAAACACTTGAAAAATTCGACAGTACCAAGGCTAATACAAGCAAATGGGCTAACAACTTACTCTTAAGGAAATGTCTCAATGGTCGTACCTCCTTTAAATCATGTACACATAGAATGATAACGAATAAGTATTAAGTCGAGATTAATAGATTGTAAAAACTGTTGTCATTTCGACATACTTCGTTAATCATCACACTTCTGCCTTTCATCGCTGCAATCCTTTCTTGTACCGGAAAACGGGTAAAAGGGGCTAAAATATAAGAAAGGCATAGGTCCATTGAACCACCTTAGTGAACATGACATATTAGGTGAACAACTCTTGTTTCATGGCATAAATCGCCGCTTGGGTGCGGTCATGTAGACCAAGCTTACCAAGTAAGTGACTTACGTGAGTCTTCACTGTTTTTTCTGTAATGAACAATGCATTGGCAATTTCCTTATTGCTTTTTCCTAGAGCAATTTGCTGGAGAACATCTTTTTCCCGTGACGTTAATTGCTCAATGAGTTGATTGTCTTCTTGAGGTGCTTGATCGGAGAAATAGTTCAGCAAAAGGTGTGCGGCTTCAGAATGCAGTTTGGATTTTCCTTGATAAGCATCGCGAATAACGTTTACTAATTCGTCTGGATCAACATCTTTTAATTGATAGCCAAAAGCGCCTGCTTTGATCGCCGGAAGTACATGGTCATAATCCGAAAAGCTGGTCAACACAATCACTTTAACATTTGGGTATTGGTTCTTAAGTGCCTTTGTCGCTTCAATACCATCCATCTTCGGCATCTGCAAATCCATTAGAACAATATCTGGCTGGACATCAGCAACGATTTGAATAGCTGTTTCCCCGTCTTCCGCTTCACCAACGATGTTAATATCATTTTGTGATTCCAGAAAAAATCGTAATCCTTTCAAAACAATTAAATGATCATCAACAAGTACAATTTTAATCGCCATCGTAAATCACCTCTCACTGTTATCTGTGCCTATCGGAATCCAAACATCGATAACTGTACCATCATCGGGAGTTGACATGATATCCAATTGTCCGTTAACCAAGTTCACCCGTTCTTGCATGCTGGATAATCCGATGGTCTGTTTTTGTCTAACCGTTTCTGCTGCAAAGCCGGTTCCATAGTCAGTTAATGTCATGCGTACCTTGTACTGATCTTGTGTGAGTTCAATATCAGCAACATTCGTTTTTGCATGCTTACTCATATTATTAATAGCTTCCCGACCAATCCACGACAACGCTTCCTCAATTTTTCGCGGCAATGATTGAATTCCTGAAACCTGTTTTTGTCGAAGCTGGATCCCTAGATTCTGGGCGTAAGTTTTTAGTGACGTCACAATACCTTGCTCAACACCTGCAGGTCGCAGTTGCCAAATTAACGCCTTCATTTCCGATAATGCTTCCTGTGAATAGGATTGGATATCACCTAATGTCTCTGCTAACAATGACTGATCATCTTGGACCGACTGACGCATGCCCTTTGCAAGTAACGACATGGAAAAAAGCTTTTGATTGACGGAATCATGAAGATCACGCGCTAAGCGGTTCCGTTCTTCGTATAACATCATGGCCTCACGCTCTTGTCGTAACCGTGACCGCTCAATCGCTAACGCCAGATGCTCAGCAACGGCATGCATCACATCAATGTCAACATCGTCGACGGATTGACCTTTATCAACTCCAAAGGCAAGAACGCCCAATGGCCGATCATTGATACTAATTGGGATCGCGACACCATTATAATCGTCTAAGCCTGTTTCGCTGCGATATGAACGAGTCATTTGCTGCTGCACTTCGTTTGTCAAAAACGCACGCTGGATCCAATGATCATGATCCTGAGGAATACGCTCACATCCAATGGCGCGATAGTGTTTATTTAAAGACTTAATTTGTAACTCTTGCCCAGATGGAACAACAATGGCACATAACGGGAACTGAAAAGTCTTAGCAACCCTATCATTGAGCACCGCTAGCAAATGCTCTGTGTCGTCAGTCTCCCAAATACAACGTGTCAACTGATCGAGTTTTTCATAATGCTTAGCCCGCTTTTGCTCTGCATGATACAATGTCGTCCGTTTAATCGCTGTTCCAATCTGATAGGCCACCGACTGCAACAGTGCCAATTCCTCATCAGTAAAATGCGTTTTGTCTGGCGCTGCCACATTAAGGATACCAAAGCGTTCTTCACCGGCTACTAACGGAACCGTCGCATGATGTCGAATATTTTTCGTATCACCCCAATGATATTTCACCGCATTTTCCAAACGCTTGCATTGAATGATATTAACAGGCTCCTCAAGCTTGCCATTCCAATAATCGTTCAAACACCAACAAGATCCATGACACATCGGCTTTTTATCATCCCATGTTAAGGCTGGCGGTAAGTGTCTATCGGCAATGAACGTATAATGCGGTTTCTCACCGACAAGAAACATCCATCCTGTTGATAAATCCAAAATGTCCAATAATTTTTCTAACACCGATTGCAACATTTCCTCTAAATCATTAGCACCATTCAACGTTTCAGCGATGATTTTCAGTGTATTTAATTCGTTGACTCGACCTGATTCGTTCATTCCAATCCCTCTTTAAAAATGTTTTCATTTATCATAAAATTGATATTATTATTTTAACAAAGATCTCTTTACCTATGGATTTTAGTTTTAGGCCGCATTTGAAATATACGTCGCTTTCCTCGGGCGACCAGTGAGCCTCCTCGAATTCCGCTACCGCTTCGTTCTGCGGGGTCTCACTTTGATCGCGGTTCCCGCAGGAGTCTACGTGTATTTCAAATACTCATGCCTACAGCAACAATCTTTCATAAAATAGCCTAGCAAAAACTTGACCATGGAGGTGGCTTAAAAATGAATCGACTGACATTGGGCTCAAAGATCGGTATTTTCTCATCCTCGAGCCCTATTACCTACACCTCGCCAACGCGCTTTGAACGATCTAAGGATTTCCTCACTAACAAAGGATTTTCAATTGAAGAAGGTCATCTGACGAAAAAATATGACGGCTACCGCTCAGGATCGATTCAAGCGCGGGCAGACGAAGTGAATCATCTACTTAGGGATCCTGATGTTCATTGTTTAATGGCGACCGTCGGCGGTACAAATACGAATGCTATTCTTCCGTATATCGATTATGAGGCATTTAGGCGCAATCCCAAAGTCATTGTAGGTTATTCGGATACAACGGCTCTGTTATTCGCCTTGTATGCCCAAACCGGTATCCCGACATTTTACGGACCGGCACTCATCCCGTCGTTTGGGGAATTTCCTCCTTTCGTCAACGATACCTATCAATATTTTAAGGATCTATTCGTGTCCGAACTATCGTATCCTTATCATTTACCGATGCTTTCTGTTTGGACCGATGAACCCATTAATTGGGATACGCCAACTAAAACTAAAGAGAAGGAACAGCACACCAATAAATGGATTAGTTTAAAAGACGGCGTTTCCGAAGGTCGATTGATTGCCGGCAACCTAAATACGATGTACGGCATATGGGGAAGTCCTTATATGCCTGATATTCGAAACGGTGACATCCTAATGATTGAGGATAGTTTAAAAGATGCAGCCACTGTTGAGAAAAACTTCTCCCTATTAAAAGTCAATGGGGTCTTCGATCGCATTGGCGGTTTAATTCTTGGCAAACATGAGTTATTTGATGACCAAGGCACGGGCAAGAAACCCTACGACATTTTGCTTGAAGTGATCGGGGAACCGACATTTCCTATTCTTGCTGACTTCGATAGCTGCCACACTCATCCGATGATTCCGCTACCCATTGGCACCCATGTCAAGTTAGATACTTACAAAAAAGAGGTCACACTAACAGAAGATCCTTTTAATTTGAACGTATCCAAGCAGTAGACTAAAATAGTTGCTTGGATTATTTTTCATATATGAATTTCGCAAAAATCAACCTCATTAGCCTCTTGTGTCCTAGCAAACCACACGAGCAAGTCATTATGATGTTGAATGATTTGTTCGGCCTTTAGATGATCGGTGTCAAACGTGGAATGACCATCACTGATTAAGGTAACATCAAAACCGAGACTGAATGCCCGTCTTGTCGTCGTATCCACACACAGCTCCGTCTGCATACCTGTGATACAGAGATGATTGATGCTTCTTTCTGTTAAAATTGATTCAAGATGGGTCTGATGAAACGCATCAGGTGTCTGTTTTTCCACAACTAAATCTTCATTTAATGGCTTAATATCCCTATGAATATGCCAACCATCAGTCCCACGTTCCAGGGGTGTTCCTTTTCCATTGTCATGCTGGATATATATCACTGGAACACCCTCGGTTCTTGCTTGCCTAATCAGCTTTTGAAGATTGTCTATGACTGTTTCACCTTTATATACCCCATCCCCTACAGGAAACATGGCTTTCTGTACATCAATAATAAGTAGTGCTGAATGATCAGACATGGCCTCTCGCTCCTTTTATATACTCTCAATTGTTAAGTGATAAGGATACGCTAATGGCCTCATCTGGATGCTACTCATTCACATATCATCATCATGCGAATAATTGTTCCCCACCAAACCTATTTCGTCATTTGTCGTCAAATTCCTCTCTAATAAATAAAAATTTTTATAGTAAAACTGAGTCAATTTTATAAATGCTTATATTCATCATTGATCCGAACACTCGAATGGTCTAATGTATTAATGTTTGTTAATTCAGCGCGTTAACATCGTTGATTGGAACGGCAGGCGGCGACTCCTGCGGGAATAGCATGAGTCTTGAGACCCCGCAATGCGATCAAGGATGATCAGCTAAATGCGTCACGTCCTGTGACAACGCTGATCCTACCCACATCCTGTGGGCATGAGGCTCAAGCCATGCCCGCGGAAAGCGTCCGCCTAAAGTGGAAATCAACTGGCCAAGCACACTTACAAATGTTTGGTTTTTCTGCTTTAGTCTTGAATTGAAATTAACTCTAAAACTAACATGACATTAATGGAAAACGAGTTAGATACCTCACAGTTTTGCATTGAGATTTTGGTTAGGGAAGACACGCCATGAATCTTCGACGACAAGTTGTTCTCCGGTGAGTTCAGTAACATCCCATTTAGGTGTTGCAGACATTTTTAATCTCGGGAAATGCCAATGTTTTTGATATTTTGAAGAGGTTTCCGCCTGGTCTTCTTTTACATCGCATGCAATGCTCTTAATGATCATTGCCTCACCTCTGAACCTTTTAAAATAAGTTAGCAGATCTTAAAAAATGTAAGAAATCACTTTACCTCACCTTGGGCAGTTGCCTGTTCCCACTCACTTAAATACATCATTTCTGATTCATTATAAGTATCAATTTCAACTGGACAAATAAATTCTAAAGAATTTCTATCTGGATCATGAAAATAAATTGCTGCATGGGCTTGCGGTGGATTATCTAGAACAATAGGCTCCTTAGGTGCAAATCCAAAGTTTTCACGCATCACAATGCCGCGGCTTGACAGCCAATCTTTTGCTTTCTTAATGTCATTCAGTTCGACCCGAAACGCAATATGTCTCAATGAAGGATGATAAGGTGTTTGAAACTCCTCACCCTCCCATAAACCAATCCAACTTTTCCCTTTTTCAATCCAAAAGAATGCAATCCCCGACTTATTCCTATAGGCCAATTCCAATCCGATATTTTGATAAAATTCAATAGATTGGTTAAGATCACTCACCGGTAAATGGGCTTCATACAGTCCCTGAATCATCAAATGCCTCCCTGATTTCGTTTACTCTAGTTTATCAGCCAAACAAGCATCGTTCTTCAGACGAAATCGTGAGGTTTTCTACAACTTTGTACCGAGATGTACGGAAGTCTTTACATTAAAAAAGCTTGGACCGTTATGATCCAAGCATTCCTTTATATTTTTCGCACTCTGTTTTTAACATCAAAAGTAATAACCTACATATTCAGGTTCAGGTTACCTCGGTTGATTAAATTCAATCAAATTACCGTCAGGGTCAGCGACATACACTTGATGCCACGGTGTCTTATTATTTGGCTTATCCAAGTAGGGGATAGAGAAGTTGTCTAGCTTTTGTATCAAGGCATCAATGTCATTGACTCGAATCGCAAAATGCCCGTCCCGGCTGTCCAATTCATCCGTGCCCCGGAAAGCTTTCCCTTGCTCATATTTAATTAGATGAAGTTGTGTGGTGCCAATTTGATACCATGCCCCCGGAAAATCAAAATCCGGTCTATTTGGACTTTCTTCAAAGCCAAGGACATTACTGTAAAAGTGCTTAGATTGGTCAATGTCAGTCACCAACAACGAAACATGGTGAATACCTTCGTACATCCTCATCACATCCTTATCTAAAATAATATGTAGGCGTTCCACTTACATGACAAAAGCATATAATAAACTGATCTTTGATGAGGAGGAATACCAATGCCAAACCACCCTCAACAACAACAGCAATACGCTCATGTCCATGGCCATAAGGGCGCGACCACTTGCCAAGATGGCCACGTCCATATGCATCCCGGTGTTACAAGCACACCCATCCAAACACCACAAGGTCATGTCCATATGCTTCAAAATGTAACGACATTTGATGACAGCCACACCCATCGTTATCAAACCTATACAAGTTCGCCTATCCCCTTACCAAATGGCTATCACACGCATTACGTTGAAGTCACAACCACTGAAGATGACGGCCATACACATACCATTAAAGGTTTTGTCGACCCGTCAAAATCGTAGAGTGTTTTCTAAAAGATTGTTACTTTTGCATGGTGCAAAAAAAGATTATATACGCTCTGCGCCGCCCGAATACACGTAGACTTCTGCGGGAAGTGCGAGTTAGGCAAGACCCCACAGGGCCACGCCCGAGGAGGCTTGCCACTCGTCCGCGGAAAGCGGAGTGTATTCGGGATGCGGTCTAAATCACAACGGTCTATACGAAAACCGTCAAATCCTAAAATAAACCCCCATTCTGTTAAAGGCGACTGCCCATCAGCAGTCATTTATTACTAAACTTCCCAAAACTTCCGGATGATCTCCCGTTGCTCGGCAGCATTTCGATGTTGTGTCAGCAAACTAACGCCGACAAAACCGATTAAAGCAAAGATTACAGGCAAAACAACACTGTGCATACCCATGGGTTCAGGAAAATACGTTGAAATAAGAATATAGGAGACAATACCAGTCGCCATCGATGTGACGGCACCATAGGCATTCCCCTTTTTCCAATAAAGTCCGAGGACAATCGGCCAAATGAAGGCCGCTTCAAGCCCGCCAAAAGCGAACAAATTTAACCAAATTAAAAGGTCAGGCGGATGGATCGCCATGATAATGACTAAGATGCCGACCATCGTCGTCACTGATACACTCAACCTTTTTACTGTTTTTTCTTCGGCGTTCGGCTTAATGTAATTAATATACACATCTTTAACTATAGACGAACTCACAACCAGCAACAACGAATCAACCGTGGAAATAATCGCGGCTAACGGCGCCGCCAGTACAATGCCCGCTAGCCAATTCGGTAAAACCTCCATCGCAATCATCGGCATAACTTTATCAGCCACTTCAATACCTGGAATGACTGCTCGAGCAAATACACCGGTCAAATGCATGCCTAGCATAATGATACCAACGACAAGGGTTCCGATGATTAAGGCTTTGTGCATTGCCTTTGAATCACGATAAGCCATTGCGCGTACAGACACTTGCGGTAAACCCACAACCCCAACGCCGACGAGAATCCAAAAAGAAAATAAATATAAAGGCGATAATGAATGTTCGGCTCCAAAGGGTGAAATCAAACCTGGATTTTCAGCAGCAAGATCGGACATGATGTTAGATACACCGCCGCCAGCGACAATCGTGGCTATAAGGATAACGAGAGTACCAACCACCATTATAATCCCTTGAATCGTATCCGTAATTACATCAGCACGAAACCCACCGATCGCGACATAAATAATCAACGTTACCGCAAAAATAAATAATGCCGTCGTATAAGACAGACCCGTGATTGACTCGATCAATCGCGCACCACCAACCCATTGAGCCGCCATAGAGGAAAATAGAAAAATGACAATGCTGACCGCACAAAGAATAACAACCCATTTACTAGCATAACGTTCTTTTAGAAAATCGACTAAAGTGATGGCCTTGATTTTTCTCGCCACGATCGCAAATTTCTTTCCGAGAATGGACAGGGTGAAATAACCGGTCACGAGTTGTGACATCGCAAGTAGCACCCAGCCTAACCCAATAGAATAAGCTGCCCCAGGGCCACCGATAAAACTACTTCCACTACCGTAAGTCGATACCATTGTCATCGCAAGAATAAATCCGCCTAATTCGCGACTGCCGACGAAGTATTCTTTGAGAAATGAGTTGGCCTTTTTTAATTTTGTCGAAGCATAAAATCCAATTAAACATATACCCACTAGAAAAATCATTAAAGGAATCACAATTGATCCATTCACGAATTGTCCCCCCTATTATCTATGTCATCTAGGGGAATCTCTTTAAATACCTTTTTAACAACGATCGCAACAACTAATGTAAAAACGACAAGACCTAAAATACAACTGTAAAAGAACCACGCTGGAAATCCCCAAATATAATCATAATCTTTGACTGGCTTAGACCCCATGCCATAGGAAAATCCCAACCACCATATCAGGTTGGCCGCCGCAATGACACAACCGATAATCGCCTCCCGATTCGCAATTTTAAACCGGGGATCATCTTTGCCTTTCTTACTTGGCATTCTTTTCCCTCCGTTCCTAAATCGTTATTCTATAATAACCCGTTTCCTTGGGGAAATCTTGGCGAGTGAGTCGATTCCCATTAAGATATTGACGATATGAAGTGATCGTCCCATCATGGGAAACGATATAAATGCGTTCTTTACCAAATGTTCGACACCACGCGATCAATTCCTCTGCCCACCTATTGAATTTACCTTCTGGAAAGGTATTAATGCCTTGCATCCATAATTGTTCAGACAAGCCTTCCGCCAATTTGATACTAGGAAAATCACGAGCGATAAGTTGGACAGGTAAGATTCGATCACATGGCAATGTTTGTCCGTTTGGTATTAGTGGGAACATTCGCGGTGATACCAGCGGATGAGCGATCTTTATGCATGGAATCGTTTCGCCTAATAACAGTGCTGTCTCAAGCGTACGCCTCACCGGACTAATAATAAGGACATCATCCGGCGACAAATCAATCGTATCTTTTAAGACTCTAGCCTGTTTCACCCCGGTTTCAGTTAGCGCTGGATCACTTTCTTGCAGACTATCAGGAACATTTAATGTATGTTCTGCTTGACCGTGCCGAATAAATACAATCTCCATTGTTTGTTCCCCTCCATCGTCATATTATATATGTCATGAACTAGAATAGGCAATGGAATGATTTTAGCAAGATGATAGGCAGCTTTTTTTAATCTCCACTAATGCCACATATGATAAGATTAGTTTACAATGAAAAAATTCTTATATTATTTGATGTGGACAAGTATTAAAGGCCTGTATTTTATGTAGTTTAGGCAAAAAGGAGATTAATATATGAACATGCTTGAATTAAAGGAATTTCTACACACAATAAAAAGTAACAACTTCCATATTGACGCATCTTTTAATAAGTCAGAACTGACATCTGCATTGTTAAACCATCTGGGGGTTAGTGATCCCGTTTTAAGAGACGATCTAATCTATACTTGCTTTTCCCACATGATCACGAACAACTTTTATACCACAGAAGAGCTATCACATATATTAGATACTTGTTTAGACAATAACCACCTATTTTATGGAATAGGAAAAACAGATCATGATTCTGCTTTTACAAGATCATTTTCTTCTTTAATTATTGCAGCAGTATTAAATGTTAATGTCCAAGAGAATTTTTTAACATATAATCATGTCAAAAGGGTATCTGAATTGTTACTAAAATACCTTTATATGGAACAAGATGTCAGAGGACTTGTTAATGAACAAGGGTGGGCACATAGTATAGCTCATGTCGCAGATGCCTTAGATGAATTAATTAAACAACCTAGTCTATCGATATCAGATTATAAAAATATTTTTTCGGCTATTACGAGTAAAATGTGCTTTAACCAAGATTATTTCCATTTCGAAGAAGACGAACGTATGGTCATACCCATTGTAGAAATGCTGCGGCGAGGACTTGATGAACATATTGTCAACAGCAGAATCAATGAAATAACAACTGATTTAAATAGGAATCTGTTTGTCGATGATCCACAGTTGTTCATTTGTCGTTCCAATTTTAAACAGTTTTTAAGAAGTTTGTTTTTTCATCTTCAATTTAAAAATCAAAACTTGGAACTTAAAAGGGAAATGGAACAGGCTCTTAATCAAATGAGTCAACTCTACTATGATGTGTAATGTGTTGTTCATAATCAATACTAATGTAATGAAACTGTGAGTCTGATACCTCAAAATGAGCGACCTCCACAATCAGGATATAGAATCCGATCGTGGGAGTTACATTGCCTACATGAAGTACGATTGACATATCAAAAAGTCACTGAAAGAAGCATCATTCATATTTACAAGGAGGCACTCAACATGAAAGTGTGTTGCCTTATAATAAAGGCACCTTCTTGATTTCTAAGGAATAAAACTTTAATAAAAGAACAAAAATCAGAGATAAGAACCATTAAATTTGAGTTAGGGAACATTTCAGTAAAAATAAGGAACAAAACGTGGAGGAAAAGGCGGCTTTCTTTAAAACTAAGTAACAAAAGTCGATGATCATCGATCATATAAAAAAGGGTTATCCCAAAATGGAACAACCCCTTAACTTTATTTTGCCTGGCGGCGTCCTACTCTCACAGGGGCAAAGCCCCAATTACCATCGGCGCTGAAGAGCTTAACGACCGTGTTCGGGATGGGAACGGGTGTGACCTCTTCGCCATCACCACCGGGCTCA